>NZ_JBJEFJ010000155.1:0-7142 GCF_051873915.1 Pradoshia sp. | reverse complement strand
AAAAGGAAGGCCTATCCATGGCCTCATCATGAAAAAATGACAAGCTGAAGAGATTCTTTCAAAGAAATCTTATTATTTGCGTTAGTTTGCTTAATACAATATTGATTACGCCATTTTAATTTGCGGGGCAGCTCCAAGAGAATCCTCTTTCAACGGAGATATCATCATGAAAAAAGCAGGCGAGAAAAGCTGCATTGCCCTTTTCCTGCCTGCTATACGATTAAATACTATCATTATACTAAATCACTAAATGCTGTGTATAACCTGTTCAGTCCCTCTTTAACCGTTTCCGGGCTGCTGCCGATGTTCATGCGGACGAAGCCGCTGCCGGCTTTGCCGAATTTGGTTCCAGGTTCGAGGGCAAGCCTTCCTTTTTGAATCAGGCGCTTGGTGATCTCGGCATCTGTGAGTCCTAGTCCGTTCAGGTCAATCCAAATCAGGAAGGATGCTTCTGGTTTGATGACGTTTACGTTCGGGAGTTTGTCATTTATGAAGGTTGTGACAAGCTCAACGTTGCCCTCAATCACAGAGGTTGTTTCCTTCAGCCAGTCGGCACCATATGTATAAGCGGCTTCCATGGCAGGATAAGCTAGGACATTGAGACCGTAGAATCCTTGCTTTAAGAATTGCCCGGTAAGCTTCTTCATAATCTCCTGCTTTTCAGTAATGACAAGAGAGGCTTGCAGGCCGGCGATATTGAAGGTCTTGCTTGGTGCCATAAGGGTGATTGTGTTTGGATTGATGGTGGCGATTGGTGTGTGCTCATATCCGGATAAGCTTAAATCAGCATGGATTTCATCTGAGATGATGAGAACATCATAGTCTGCGCATAATTCAGCCATACGGGCAAGTTCCTTTTTGCTCCAAACCATTCCCCCAGGATTATGAGGGCTGCATAGGATAAAGAGCTTGACGCCCTCCTTCAGCTTATTCTCAAAGTCTTCAAAGTCAATCTCAAGGCGATTATCCTGAATGCGGAGTGGATTTTCCACAAGGGTCCGGCTGTTTTCGTTAATGCAGCTGTAGAATGGGGCATAGACTGGTGACTGTATCATGACTTTATCGCCTGGTTCCGTGAATGCAAGGATAGAAGCCGCGATGGAAGGCACAACTCCAGAGCTGAAGAAGATTTGCTCTTTTTGAATGGTCCAATGATGCTTATTTTTCAACCAGTTAATCACAGATTCATACAAAGAATCCTGTGGACGTGCATAGCCAAATATGGGATGATTTACACGTTCTATTAAGGCCTCCTGGACTTGATGAGGTACACCGAGGTCCATATCGGCTACCCACATTGGCAAGAGTCCTTCCCCATTGAACAAGGCATCTGCGTGATCCCATTTCAATGAACCGGTTCCTTTTCGTTCAATGAATTGTATATTTGAATTGACCATATTATTCCCTCCATCCATCTAATATCTGTCTATTTTAGCACACTGAAATAAAGACTTTAAGAAATGTTACCTGAAATTAGCAAGGTACAGATGAAGTATATTTCTTGAATTACATACCTAATTAGTGATAAGAATGATATAATATAAAAAGTTTAGACTAAATTTTCAGTCAATTTATAAATGGAGGTTAGGTCTATGCACCTTACTGATAAAGAAATCGAAATCATGCAGATTGTGGAGGAAAATGCCAGAATTTCTGTAGAAGATATTTCGAAGATGACGAGTCTCCCTGTTTCTGATGTGGAAACGACACTGAAGAAATTAGAGGATTCAAATATAATTGTTCGTTATGCAGCATTAGTGGATTGGTCAAAGGTGGAGGAGCATGAGGGCGTGACAGCCATGATCGATGTGAAGGTTACTCCGAAAAGAGGGGTAGGCTTTGACGAGACAGCCAAACGGATCTACCGGTATGAGGAAGTAACCTCTGTCTACTTAATGTCAGGGGCTTATGATTTATCTGTCGTAATAGAAGGGAAATCAATGAATGAGGTTGCTCGCTTTGTTTCAGATAAGCTATCAACGCTTGACTCAGTCATTTCAACAACTACCCATTTCATTTTGAAGAAATACAAGCATGATGGAACGGTCTTTTCACCACAAGAAGAAGATAAAAGGATAGTGGTCTCACCATGATTAAAACCAATTATTTATCAGACACTGCACGCAACATGAAGCCTTCAGGAATTAGAAAGTTTTTTGACTTGGCGGCAGGTGTTGAAGGAGTAGTTTCCCTCGGTGTAGGGGAGCCTGACTTTGTTACTCCTTGGCGCTATCGTGAAGCGGCTATCAATTCCCTTGAAGAGGGCTATACATCCTACACGGCTAATGCAGGACTGATACAATTGCGGGAAGAAATCGCTGCTTATATGAGCAGACGCTTCCATGTCAATTATTCACCAGAAAGTCAGATAATTGTGACGGTGGGCGCGAGCCAGGCAATCGATATTGCTCTTAGAGCCATTTTGAACCCTGGCGAGGAAGTTATTGTGGTTGAGCCTTGCTTTGTCTCCTATGCACCGCTTGTGACAATGGCAGGCGGAAAAGCCGTTTCGGTTGGGACGACGAAGGAATCTGACTTTAGGCTGCTGCCTCAGCAGCTGGAGGAGGCCATCACGCCAAAGACGAAGGCAATCATGATTTGTTCGCCTAACAATCCGACTGGAAGCCAGCTTTCGAAGGATGATCTAGAGGCCTTGGCTAAGATTGTCATCAAGCATGATTTGGTTGTCCTCTCTGATGAGATTTATGCTGAGCTTGTTTATGATGAGGCTTATACAAGCTTTGCTTCAATTGAGGGAATGATGGACCGTACGATCCTTATCTCGGGATTCTCAAAAGGATTTGCGATGACAGGCTGGCGTCTTGGATTTGTCTGTGCGAATGAGGAAATTACCGCAGCGATGCTGAAGATTCATCAATATGCCATTATGTGTGCTCCGACTTCGGCTCAGCATGCAGCTCTTGAGGCGCTCCGCTATGGATTTGACTATGTGGAAGAAATGCGGAGAAGTTATTTGCACAGAAGGAATTATCTTGTGGAATCATTTAACGAGTTGGGGCTGACCTGCCATAAGCCAGGCGGTGCCTTCTATGCCTTCCCATCCATTGAAAGTACAGGAATGACCTCAGCAGAATTTGCCGAGAAGCTGCTGCTTGAGGAGAAGGTGGCTGTTGTTCCAGGAGATGTATTTGGAATTGGCGGCGAGGGTCATATCCGTTGTTCCTATGCAACGTCTATGGATCAGCTGCGTGAGGCTGTGACACGCATCGACCGTTTTATTCAGAAAAGGGCATAGCATAAATATAGGCCGGGCAGGTAGATATACTGCTCGGCCTTTTCTCATTTACTTGGTTTGTTCGTATTTAACATCAAAGAGCATTTGCATGACGTGCAGGAAATCCTTCTCTTCTATATCCTTCGTTTTTCGTAAAATCAGTTTTGCCTTTTTCTGTCCCATCTCTTGAATAAGAGATTGTAATTCATCATCGATGTCACAAGGCCCTGTTGGTGTTATTTGTTCAATCAATTCAGAAGCAGGGCATTCAAGTGCGGATGATAGATTTAAGATTACTTGCAGGTTGGGAATTAATTCATTTGCTTCAAACTTTTCTAGTTTCTGGGTGCCGATTCGAGAGCGCATAGCTAACTCCTCTTGGCTGAGACCCTTTTCCAGTCGATGTTTTCGTATGTTTTCACCAATTGACATCAAAATCCCTCCTAATGCTCTTTTCTTTTATTCTATCATTATTGAGCATGGAGGGAAGTTTGAAATGTTACAATATCCCGACGGAATAGAAGAGAACGGCTAAAATGGCAACGGGGCAAAGATAACGGATAGTGAAATACCAGGCGTTAAATAAACCAGCTGTTATCGCCGATCCTTTCTGGAGTTCTTCATACAGGGTTTTCCGGTTCATTGCATATCCGACAAAGAGAGAGATGAATAATGAACCGAGCGGAAGAGCAAGATTTGAAGTGATATAGTCAGCTAAGTCAAAAATCGTCTTTCCGAAAAGGGTGAAATCATTTAAGACCCCAAATGAGAGAGCACTTGGAATTCCGACAAGGAAGGTCACAAATCCAGCAATCCAGGTTGAACGCTTCCGTTTAGATGGATTCTCGCGCGAAATAACAGCTACCGTAATCTCTAAAATAGAGAATGCAGAGGTTAAGGTAGCGAATAAAAGCAGGACCATGAACACGAAAAAGAACAAACCTCCATAAGCCAGTTCATTAAAGACGGCTGGCAGGACAACAAAAACGAGCCCGGGACCGGAAGTCGGGTCAAAGCCAAGCGCGAATACAGCAGGAAAAATCACGAGCCCGGCCAAGATTGAAATCATGATATTCAGTCCTACGACAGATAAGGCAGACTTGCTCAAGTCCTCCGAGTCATTTAAGTAGGAAGCATAGGTGACCATGACTGAAATGCCGACGCTTAGAGCAAAGAAAGCCTGTCCGAGTGCCTCAAGCAAGGATTCAGCAGATAGCTTCCCGAAATCTGGCTGGAGGAGGAATTTAACTCCCTCCATTGCTCCATCCAATGTAAGGGAGCGGATGGCAAGGATGAGAAATAGAAGAAACAAGGCGGGCATCATAATCTTGCTCGCACGTTCAATTCCTTTATGAATCCCGCCTTGGACGACAAGGATCGTCATAATCATGAAGATGATTTGAGCGGTCAAGGATTCCACTGGATTTTCAATAATTTGGGCAAAAAGCTGCTCATACTGCCCATTTGCTGTTACCATGCCAAATAGAGCTCTTCCCAAATAGGAGAGAATCCACCCTCCGACAACACTATAAAAGGATAAAAGCAATAAAGAGGCAGCAACACCTCCTATGCCAAGAAGCTGCCACGTGCGATTCGATGCTATCGACTTATAGGCACGAATAGCATCCGTTTTGGCGTGTCGGCCGATGACAAACTCAGAAATCAGGATAGGGGCGCCAATCAAGAGAGTGAAAGCAATGAAGAGGATTAAAAAAGCGCCTCCGCCATTTTCGCCAGCCATATAGGGGAATTTCCAAATGGCACCGAGCCCGATTGCCGAACCGGCTGCTGCCAATATGAATCCTATCTTGGATGACCATTGTTCATGTTTTTGCATAGAGAAATACACCTCAGGTAAGTAGGATTAGACGTTAATCGTTTAATACTAGCATGAAGTGACAAGGTTTGCGAAAGATAGTTATTGGCCTGCGAGGTTTATAAAAAGAAAATTCGGGAATTGACATTATTGCTAGGGTCATTTTTGATAATGGGTAAATTTTATGATATAATTTTATATTGCGTATTATAACGAGATTTAAATACATTATTGGGAGTGTTTTTATGACTGCAAAATATGAAGCAGGACAAGTTTTGACAGGTAAAGTAACGGGCATTCAACCATACGGCGCATTCGTAGCGTTGGATGAATCCACACAAGGCCTTGTTCATATATCTGAAATTACACATGGCTTTGTTAAGGATATCAATGACATCCTTAAAGTCGGCGATGAAGTGAACGTGAAGGTATTATCCGTAGACGAAGAAGCAGGCAAAATTGCCTTGTCTATTCGTGCAACTGAAGAAGCACCGGCAGAAAAAGCTGAAGCACGCAAGCCAAGAAAGAAAGCAGTACAGCAAGTTAAGACTGCTCCAGCAGAAACTCCACAAGGCTTCAATACATTGAAGGATAAACTTGAAGAGTGGATTGAACAATCCAAGCGTGAAGATCTTATCAAGAAGTAATGACTAAAGCAGTTCAGGGGAACGTACCCTGGCTGCTTTTTTTTACAGCCCCTCTGAAATAAGTAGATGCTTTTGAAAAAAACAATAGGAATACCCTTCCTATTAGTAGATAATATAAGTGTAGGGTGAATATTCTTTTTATTAAGAATTGGCAGTATTATTATACGTGAAAGATTGAACATGTAAGTGTATGATGAAGTAGATGACTGTTATGATTGGAGGTATTCTGTAATGAAAACATCTGTATCAAGCAAGATGATTGAACAAACAGAAAAGTTTGGTGCCCGTAATTACAATCCATTGCCAATCGTCATTTCAGAAGCGGAGGGCGTTTGGGTGAAAGATCCTGAGGGAAACCGATTTATGGATATGCTGAGTGCCTATTCGGCTGTCAATCAAGGCCATAGACACCCAAGGATTATTCAAGCGCTTAAAGACCAAGCGGACCGTGTCACCTTGACATCACGTGCATTTCATAATGATCAGCTTGGACCATGGTATGAAAAGATCTGTCAAATCACCGGAAAAGAAAAGGCTCTGCCGATGAACACAGGAGCAGAGGCCGTGGAAACAGCCTTCAAGGCTGCTAGGAGATGGGCATACGATGTGAAGGGTGTGGAGGATGGAAAGGCAGAAGTAATCGCTTGTATCGGCAACTTTCATGGAAGAACGATGCTTGCTGTATCCTTGTCCTCTGAGGAAGAATATAAACGCGGGTTTGGACCCATGCTCCCGGGAATCAAGCTTATCCCATTTGGGGATGTACAAGCGCTGAAAGAAGCGATAACACCTAATACGGCTGCTTTCTTGTTTGAGCCTATTCAAGGGGAGGCAGGTATCAATATTCCGCCTGTTGGTTTTTTGAAGGAAGCTTATGAGCTATGTAAAAAGGAAAATGTCTTATTTATCGCCGATGAGATTCAAGTTGGTTTAGGCCGGACTGGCAGGATGTTTGCCTGTGACTGGGAAGATGTCGTTCCCGATATTTACATCTTAGGGAAAGCTCTTGGAGGAGGTGTGTTCCCAATCTCCTGTATCGTAGCTGACCATGATATTCTGGATGTTTTTAATCCAGGGTCCCACGGATCAACCTTTGGCGGGAACCCGCTTGCTTGTGCTGTATCAACCGAAGCACTCGATGTTATTTTAGATGAAAAGCTTGCTGAGCGTTCACTTGAACTTGGTCAATACTTCCGTGAAGAGCTGGAGAAAATTGATCATCCAATCATTAAGGAAATACGCGGCAGAGGTTTGTTCATCGGGATGGAATTACACGGTGAAGCACGGCCTTATTGTGAAAGATTGAAGGAGGAAGGTCTATTATGCAAGGAAACGCATGATACCGTCATTCGCTTTGCACCGCCGTTAATCATTTCGAAAGAAGATCTGGATTGGGCCATTGACAAGATAAAACACGTCTTTTCTGTTTAAGAAAAGAGAGAAG
>NZ_JBJEFJ010000154.1:0-7299 GCF_051873915.1 Pradoshia sp. | reverse complement strand
ATAGATTCTTATTGAGACCGAACTGAAGACAAGCCCATTGTCTTCAGTTTTTTTATATCTCATTTTCTCGTTTGAACATGTCGTTGTGATTCTTAGTATGGCCAATTGACTAGATTGGAGGAGCATGTACGCCGGCTCCCATAGCCTGTGCTATATGAACCGAGGAATGTTCATCACACCCTTTTCTTATTTATTTGTCTTCGTTTGCATGAATGATTGCCAACCCTTATGAAATAAACAGAGAACGAAGCTGCTCAAGATACATGCGGCTATCCAAACCTCAATCGAATCAGGAATATGGGAGAAAGGAGAGAACGTAATACGTGCTTTCTCTAAATATTGGGATAGAAGAAATATAATCAATGCGAGTATGGATAATTCTCTGCATAGGGAGAAAAGGGTTAACCTCTTCTGGTCCCAACGGATGAGAAACACGGCTATCGCAATGGAGGCAAATAAGTTCCAATCCATCCTTACACCACCTAATTATGGGTTCATATTTGAGACTGCAAGGCTTGCAGTAAATGAGTAAGTATAATCCTTCTGCATTAATTGTTTGGAAGGGCAGGAATCAGGATTATGGATGTAGAAAGAAATGGTGAAGACATTTTTGGTTGTTAGTTATGTTGATTGTAGGTGCAGTCAGTGCATTGAACGCATGCCGTGGAAGATGTCTTTTATTCGGAGAAGGGGGGCGGTTAGATGAATTATTCACATCTATATTTTTCGGACAGTTTCTTTTCCACCGGCCAGAAAGATATTTATACAAAGAATAAAGAGGTCGTCGGGAAACTCGATTTGAAGAGTGCATTCACCTCAACGATTGATGTGCTCGATCTAAAGGGGAATGTTTTGATCAGCGGGAAATTTCCTATCTTCAGCAATAAATGGGTGGTAACGAACCAAGCGGGCGAAGAGCTGGGATTTGTTCGAGCCCGTTTTAGTTTCTTTACAAAGAAATATGAATATACCGCACATAAGAGGGGAATATACCGCATTGAGTCAGAAACTTTCTCCAAAACGTATGAAATCTTTCAAGAGAATGGAAAGCGGGTTGGCCAATTTAAGAAAGTGAATTCCATCTTCAGCACACCGGCTTTTGAGATGAGCCAGGACAAGCAAGATATAGAGATTGGAGAGATGATTGCTGTTGTCATGGGTGTCAATGCTATTCAAAAGCGGAGTCATTCTGCTGCTAATAGTACGGTTTAATCAAGTTAGATAAAGATGATTAGCACTAATACGTAAAGAAGAATTATACTGTGACCAGCCATGGCGATAAATCGATGAATCGTCCAGGAATGAGGCGGTCTGGCCAGCAGGAAGATTGATAGGATACTGATGAGCGGACAAACGATACCGCCAAGTGCTGAAAAGGAAATGGATAAGGAAGGATTGTAGGTTTCAAACAGTAATGGTAATAAAATAAATAGATTCAGCGCAAGAATTCCATATAATTGTTTTATTCTGACCATAAATCTCCTCCGAAAAGAGAAAGTGGGTTACACTATATATATGATGGGGATGACGGAATATCCATCTTGAATGTGGAAGCTTCATAGATAGATCATTTTTCATCTTCCATATTTAGAGTTCAATTCGTTGGGAGTTGAGCTCTTTTTCTTTTTTAGGTATAAAATGTTCGTCATGCATAAAGGGGGAACGATTGGATGAACTGCTTAGGATGTCAATTGGCCAATCATCAAAGAACTGTCTATTTAATTTGGGAGAATGAGGATGTCTCCTGCATTTTGGATTATATGCCGTTTAATGAAGGTCATGTTCTCATACTGCCTAAAAGGCATGCTCGTTTCTTGGATGACTTGGACGAAGCCGCTGCAAGCTCGGTTTTCCAAGCTGCAAAGATGGTCACGCGTGCAATCAGGGAATTATATCGGCCAGATGGAATTACGGTATGTCAGAACGGAGGGGTATTTGATGAATTGACGCATTTTCATCTCCATATAATTCCTAGATATGAAGGGCAGGATTTTGCTGAATTTTACAAAGAGGATTTGGATGCTGTGCCCCTTGAAGCCGCTGTGCTGGAGGAAGTGCGGATGAAGCTGTCTGAGAAAATACGGATCTGTGAGAGGGATGAATAAGGGAAAAAGCCTAGTTGGCAATACAATAAGCAAACTAGTTTACCGATAGTCTGTTAGTTTGTTAAAATTCTGGTAATTATAATTCATTTAGGAGGTACTTGAAGTGGAAGCAGCCTTTGAAACAGGTACGTATATAAAAAACTATTTCCAGGAAAATCGGGATTATTTTGAAGAGCAATTACTTTCAGAGGCGGTTAATGTTAGGGATAAGATTGAGGAAATATTGTTGATTGGCAATATTGATTTGTTAAACAATGCCCATAAACTTGTCATGTATGTCATGGATCAAAGCGATCAAGATGTACGAGATTTTGCCAAGCAGGAAGGAATTGCATGGGCGACACATTCGATTAGCTTGACGTTCAAGCTTGAGTGGGTGCAGGCCATCCGAAGAACATTGTGGAATTTGCTGCATAAATTCCTTGACGAGCGCCATATGCCGTTTGAACCGGATGATTTCTTTATCCTTGAAAAACAAATTAACGATCAATTGGATCAATTCTTGAATACGTTCTTTATTTGTTATTCTGACTACAAGGATAAGCTGCTCGAGAAGCAGAAACAGCTCGTTGAGAATTTATCTGTTCCAATTATCCCTATTACGGAGGATATGTGTATTTTGCCGCTGATCGGGATCTTGGATGACCAGCGTTCCAAAATTATCGAGGAGAAGGTCTTTAATGCAATCGGAGACTTACATATTGAGACACTAATCATTGATCTTTCTGGTATTGCTGAAATGGACGGCAATATCATTGATCACTTCTTGAAGATGATTGACGGAACGACCATGATGGGATGTAAGCCCGTCATAACTGGATTGCGACCTGAAATTGTCCGCCAAATGGTTACTCTCGGAATCTCCTTTGAGGAAAGAGCTCTTACTTCAGGTACCTTGCAGTCTGCCATAAAAAGATACACATCCCTCGGTTAAATGAATACATGAAAAAACGATGTCACCTTTCATTTTGGTGACATCGTTTTTTGGTTAGATGAAAAGCAGAAGGCTGACTGCCATGAGAGCCATGCCTGCAATAAGTCCATAGATAGCATGGTGGCTTTCATCGTATTTCTTCGCAGCCGGCAATAGTTCATCAAGTGAAATGAAGACCATAATTCCAGCTACCGCTGCAAAAATGAATCCGAACATTAAATCAGTTAAGAATGGCATGAGAATTAAATACGCGAACAGGGCGCCGACAGGTTCTGCCAGTCCAGAGAGGAAGGATAGCTTGAATGCCTTCTTTTTGTTGCCTGTCGCAAAATAGATGGGAACAGCGACGGCGATTCCTTCTGGGATGTTATGGATCGCAATCGCTATGGCAATGGCAATGCCTAGCCCAGGGTCTTGCAGTGTTGAAGTAAAGGTGGCAATTCCTTCCGGAAAGTTATGAATGCCAATCGCAAGAGCTGTGAACACACCCATCTTCATTAGCTCCTGATTATGAATCTCACTGGCCGGTTTATTCATATCCTCGATCTTCTTTGGTTCATGGGGATTCCCTTGCTTTGGAATAACCCTGTCAATAAAGGCAATCAACAGAATTCCGAAGAAGAAACCGAGCACAGTCATGGTATAGCCTCGTTCATACCCAAGCTCATTAACGAGGGCATCCTTCGCCTTAACAAATATCTCGACCATTGATACATAAATCATGACACCGGCAGAAAAGCCAAGTGATATCGATAGGAATGCTTTGTTCGTGCGGGTCGTCAGGAAGGCAAGTAAGCTTCCAATCCCTGTAGCCAATCCCGCCATCAAGGTCAGAGAAAAGGCTAATAATAAAGTTGAGTCCATATAGGATAAACCTCTTTCTATAAATGTATGTATCTCACAAACATAATCTCTTAACTCCTAATCATAATGGCAAAAGCTATCATACGTCAAAAAGAAGATAATGTCATAGACGGAGGGAATCTACATTATATATATGTATTAAATGGCTAAACATGCAAGTTCATGATGAAGAGGTGAATGGAAAAGGAAGCAGAGGAGGATGGCACCATCCTTTGGAAAAGGCCTAAAAGGTACGGATTAATCACGGAAGTTTATAAACCGCGCAACTCTGAGCGTCTGTATGACATTGTACCATATCGTTAGCTGCTTGATATCAAATGGATTAGAATACTGGCATAATAAAAGCTGGGGAAGGACCCCAGCTGTTTATTTCTATAAGCCAAACATCATACTCATAATTTTACGTTTTTTCTTACGCTTTAAGGTGGAGGGGACGTCTAGTGAGATGGGCTCAACCTTCGCAGGCGGTTTTTTTGATTTATTCATTTGTGTCTCAAGCTGTTCAATTCGTTCTTCAAGCTTATCGACGACAATGAGCAAATCTTCAATCTCACGGCGGTGCTGCAGCAGCTGGACAGAAGTGACACCATCCGCTTTATTGTAGAGCTGCAACTCTAGGGCTTGAATCTTATCTTCAAGCTTGAGGACTTGCTCATCCTTCTCAGCTGGAAGGAATGAGATTGGATTCTCCTGCTTCAGCTGATCCTGATGAAAGGCTTGAAGCTGGTCAAACTCGCTTTGTGTGTAGATAAAGTGACCTTTGGCATTACGGCTCGGTTCGATGCCTAATTGTTTTACCCATCGTTTCACCGTGCTTGAGGAAATGCCCAATGCACTGGCAATATCATTCGTATTCATCATCTTTTCACCTTTCTTTTTCTTTAGATTTATCCTTAAGATTTACAGTTGTTTATTTGCTTTTTCTTCGGAAACTCCACCACTTTTTTTCCGCTGGTGCGGCTTCTTGAACAGGAGCCTTTTTGGAGGCTTTGCTTTGTACGGTTTTCAGCTTGTCCTTTGCCTTTTCCTTTTTATGCTCCTTTAGCTTAATTGGTTTCGTTTTTTCTTTCTCCTTTTCTTTCGTCGGTGCTGCATCACGGAAGCTTGTGACCATTTGCTGGAACGCCTCTTCCCGCTGCTTGATATCATGTCTGTATTGCTCAAGCTCCTTGTTCATCGTCTCAAAATATTGTTCCCGGTCCTGATAAATGGCCTCCGTCACGCTTTTGATTTCGTGTTGAGCCTCTGAAACGGAGGATGAGAGATCTGATAATAGCTCACGATAGCCATCAGCCGCTGCTTCCGAGATCCGTTTGGAGAACGATTCGAAGGCCCCCTCTGAAGATCTCGCAATACTCCGAGTCAAGGTTTCGACCGTTTCGGATGTACGTTCTGAAGAATTCGAAACGTTCTGAGAAAGCTTTTTCAGCTCGCTGTTCGTTTTCAAGGAAGAACGCTGAATGGATTTTGATAAACCTTTGATTGTATCGATAGACCCCTGCGAAATCTCTTTCTTGACCTCCTCGATCATCATGTTGCGGTTATTACGCATCTCATTGCTCATTTCCTTCATGAATTGCGTCTTATAGGCATCCATGGCATGAAGAAACTCCTCAAGCTTCGGCTCAGCCGGCTTCTCAACAACAGCAACAGAAGTAGAGGCTGCGGGTGCGGATGCTTCGGAAGGAGGGTTCGAATTGGCATGATTACTGAGGTTTTGTCCATCCTTCAGATGCTTCTGAAGCATCTCTTTAATGATATCCTTGCTTAAATTCTTATCCCGCATTTCCTTAATTCTTTTTAAGATCGCGATTTCTACCTCTGTATAAAAACGTGAGCCCTGCTTTGAACGGGGAATGACCAATACCCCTGTTAAGTCCTTCTCCCACTGGCGGATTGTCCCTGCAGGTACATTAATCTTCCGTGAAACCTCTTTAATAGAAAATGCTCTTAGAATTTGATTGTCCTTCATATTTAAACAGTCCCTTCAACTTGTAATTGGAATTATTTTTCTCTTGTGTCATGTATTCTTCATCCAGACCAAACTTTTCCTGCCTCATGACAAAAGCTATCAAAACAAGTTGTTATTCATCAGAGGGGGCTCTTTTCTAGCGGAATTCGCCTTTATATATGAAGGAAAACGAAAATGGTGGAGAATAAGCGTGGGAGCGGGGCAAAGAAGGAGGAAGGGGCAGGCGAAATGTGGAAGGATGGAGGTTTTTCTTTAGTGCGAGAGGATGATGTCAGTTCTTGAAGAAGGGGGATGGAATCTCCTAGGGGCTGTATGAGCTGGTTCTGAGCTTCAGAAACATAAATCTTGATGTGGGGGACTAGGATAAAGGGAAATAGGATTCATCACTATCAATCTGCATAATAATTTGTAAATTTGTAACTATTTTGAAAATTATTCGTATTACTTATAGAACATAGGAGGAGGGAGTAAATGAAGAGAATCATAAGATGGACAATGGTTACCTCGATCATTATTGGTCTAGCTGTCTGGATGGCAAGTGAAATGATACCTTTTTCGTACACAGAATGGAGCTTTTTTATTGGTTTAGGTTTAACTGGTATATTGTTTCTCTTTAATAGCAGCGGAGGTTTTTTATCAAAAAACACCACCCTTGAAGTGAGTGAGGCAGTATGGAAGGTACAAAAAGAAGATAATCAGTTGAGGGTTCATGTAGGCGGGGTTTTTTATGGGGCAGTTCTTTACACCGTTGTCAGTTTGATTGTGATGCTCGTTGTTTATTTTTAATCTTTGAATACTAAAACAAGAGCATCAGCTTTAATTTTGTTACATGTAAAGACCTCCATCCAGGCTTTATGGAGGCTGATAAAAAGGAATACTTAAGATGTCTTTATTGTACTATATATAAGAAAAGCCAAAAATCATTATTTGCCACAAAAAAAGCCTCCGCATGAAGTCTGCGGGAGGCTTTTATGTCATTTAAGCGGTCTCTTTCACAATATGATAAAGAGAGTAGAATAGAATGCCCATTCCGACGAAGAAAAGGACGCCGCCTAAGAAAACTCCGTTTGAGATGCTTGATAAGACAGAAGGGTTAGAATAAACTTCAATCCCTTTTGGCTGTACGCTTGTGGATACTTGGAAATGACCGATTATGGCAATGATGATTGAAAAGATTAATAATCCGTATTGTTTGATTTTCATACAATCCCATCCTTTATAGGAATTATTTGATAATGCAAATTGTTACAATTATAGTAACATATTGTGAATAAATTGTGAACAGATATGATTTTCTGTTTTTAAGAATTTTTACACTTTTAAGCTGTTTAATATTGATTGTTGATTTGAATATGCATCCCTTTTAGCGGGGTAATGGGTTTGTGGGGTTCATGCTCTTTTGTGCTGCATTTCTTATTCGGGAA
>NZ_JBJEFJ010000153.1:0-7331 GCF_051873915.1 Pradoshia sp. | reverse complement strand
CGGGTGATTAATGAGGGCCCCTCCAATCATGACCATGCCCATGATGAGATTGTAAGAGCCAACCAATCCTGCGAGCTTTTCCTTATCCTTCACCGGCTTTTCAATCAATAACACCTCGGAGTTATTGCGGCGAAAAGTTGTTCGGGCCCCGTCCGAAAACCTTCCTTTCAACTTTTCTGCCATCCGCCGGAGGCTTCACCTTTATTCAGAGGGTGTTTGCATTCATCTCGCGCTTATCTAAGTTGAAGACTTTTGCTGAATAAAGGTAAAGCCTGATAAGAGCCAAGTTTGCTTTTTCACTCCTATGAGATATGCGAGTATAAACAAGATAATGGCTATTATGATGAAAGATTGGTTCACCACTCCATTCCTCCTTCTATTACTCTTTCTCCTTGATTCCGTTCTTTCCCTTCAAAAAACTATATTTCTTTTAAACTATAACGAATGATTCTTATATATGAAGTAAATCGAAAGATTGGATTCCTAGTTCTTTGGGTAGTCTTGTCCTTTATTAGTCGGTGTTCAGATAACGATTGGTATTTATTCAGGCATCAGGGCGCTTGGCCGGCCATCCTCCATTAAAGAAAAGTTGCAACAGAGTTCGAGTATCCATAAATCCAATTTAAATAAAGAGGCGGCAAGAGAGAAATCTCCCTGGCCGCCTAGTCTCCAATCATTCACCTGTTTTAGCGAACTCACTGATTCTTGCTCCAATCTCATCACGCACACGCTGGAAGAAGGCCCATTTTTCCTCTTCTGTACCTTCTGCCTTCGCCGGGTCATCAAATCCCCAATGAACCCGCTTCACATTGGGCGGTGTTACTGGGCAGTGCTCATCTGCGTGCCCGCATAATGTTACAAGGAGCTCAGCATGATTTAAGATTTCCGGATCAATGACATCAGAAGTATTTGTGGAAATATCAATCCCCACTTCCTTCATTGCCTTGACAGCATTCGGATTCAGTCCATGCGCTTCAAGTCCTGCGCTTTTCACTTCCCACTCAGGCAAGAGCTTCTTCGCCCAGCCATCTGCCATTTGACTGCGGCATGAATTGCCGGTACATAAAAAATAAATCGTTTTTTTCTTTTTCATCTATTACTTCCTCCTAGTTATCTAATGATGCTTCATCTCGAAAGTATTTCTTCTGCCAGCGCAAGGCAACATTCACCAGGGCAATTAATACCGGTACTTCAACGAGCGGACCGATGACCGCCGCAAAGGCCACCCCGCTATTAATACCAAACACGGCAACAGCCACCGCAATCGCCAGCTCAAAATTATTGCTTGCTGCTGTAAAGGACAATGAAGCCGTAACCGGATAGCTGGCTCCAGCCTTTTTCGATGCAAAGAAAGACACCGCAAACATAATCAAGAAATAAATCAATAATGGAACGGCAATTCGAAGCGCATCCATAGGCAGCTCAACAATCTTATCCCCCTTTAAGGAGAACATCATGATAATCGTAAAGAGCAGCGCAACCAGGGTAAGCGGAGAAATCTTCGGCAGGAATGCTTCCTGATACCATTTCTCTCCCTTTAGCTTTAACCCTAAGTAACGCGTCAGCATCCCTGCCGCAAATGGTATTCCTAAATAGATGAGAACACTCTTGGCGATTTCCCAAATGGAAATCACCACTGTTAGGTTCTCCATGCCAAACACACCCGGCAGGACGTTTAAGAAGAAATAGGCAAATACGGAATAAAACACAATTTGGAATACCGAGTTAAAGGCTACAAGCCCTGCGACATATTCCCGGTCACCGCGCGCCAAATCATTCCACACGATGACCATCGCGATACAGCGGGCAAGACCAATCATGATTAATCCTGCCATATACTCCGGATAATCATGTAAAAATAGAATAGCCAGGAAAAACATCAGAACAGGACCGAGGAGCCAGTTTTGGAACAAGGAAAGCAGCAGGACCTTCCAATCCTTAAACACTCGCCACATCTCTTCATAACGGACCTTTGCCAATGGGGCGTACATCATCAAAATCAGCCCGATAGCGATTGGAATCGAGGTCGTTCCAACTGAAAACGTATCTAATGTATCTTTAAAATCTGGTAACCAGACCGCTATTAACACTCCAAGTGCCATTGCCGCAAATATCCACAAGGTTAAGTACCGATCCAAGAAGCTCAGCCTTTTTGTTACACTTTTTTCTTTCACATTTATCTCCTCACTTCCTTAGCATTCACTCTGGCAGCTATTCACATCAATTGGCTTAAGCTCATCAATGATTGCCTGTATGTATGGCTTCTGTTCCTCATTCAAGCGAAAATGCTTCCATGTTCCCTTCTTCCGTTCGAGGATGATTCCGGCATCCTTCAGTTTCTTCAACTGCTGACTGACAGCAGGCTGAGAAATATTCAAGATGTCAACGAAATCACAGACACATACTTCTCCATGCTTTAGACAGGCCAATAGCTTCAACCGGTTTGAATCACTTACGGCTTTTAGCAGCTGTGCCATTTCTTCAGATTGATTCATCCCCTTCCCCCTCCCTTATATATAATCAATCACTTATATAATACAATGATTATATTATACAGAATATGAATTTCTTTTCAAGATTTTGGACCACTGGAATCCCCCGCCCAATACAGACATATTTAGCAGCACTCATGTATACAAAAAATAAAAAAGGAATGTGACCACAACATGAAGAATGAACAAGTTGAAGATAGACTTTTCAAATGAAAAAACCAATAAACATGGAACAATTCTCAATAGACGAAGATTCGTATTTATCAACGAGTTATTTAGGGAAAAGAATTTTGTGGAGTTATGCAAGAGCCTATCATACACACAGATGGCTCCTTGAATAAATAAGTCAGGAGGGAAACAAGATGAGTCAGAGGGAGAAGATTAAACGGCACCTAAATAAGCTTTGTAAGGATATCGGCCCTCGCCCGACAGGATCGGCAGCCAATGAGGCCGCAGTGAAATATGCGTGTTCAGAATTAAAGGCATGCGGACTGTCAGTGGAGCGCCAAGAATTCAACTGTATCGATTGGCATAATGATGGCGGCAGACTGTATGTTGACGGAGAGAGCATCCCTATCACTCCTGCTCCATACACGCTTCCTTGTGAGACGGAGGCTGAGCTGGTCTGCATCCAGTCAATCGATCAATTACGCCAGGCTGATCTCAAAGGCAAAATTGTCGTCCTATATGGAGAGATCTGCATAGAACCGCTCATGCCTAAAGGTTTTATGTTTTGGAATCCTGAAAAGCATCAGGAAATAATCGCCTTGCTGGAAAACGGGAACCCATGTGCCGTTCTGACCATCAGCCTTGATGCAAGCGAGCTTGTCCCAATGATTGAAGACGGGGATTTTAACATTCCATGCGCCATTCTACCAAGGTCCTGCCTTCCTGCCCTGCTCACGGGTAAAACAGCGAACCTGATTCTGCGCACAGCTCGCATGAACACCAAGGCTGCCAATGTCATCGCCACTTATGGAGAAGGGCCAGAAAAAATCGCCCTCTCCGCCCATATCGATACAGCGCCCCAAACTCCTGGAGCGCTCGATAACGCATCAGGTGTGGCCGTTTTATTAGGACTTGCAGCCGCACTAGAAGGAAGTGAATTGCCTTACCAAATCGAATTTGTCCTTTTTAACGGGGAGGATCATTACTCAAACATTGGTGAAATGGTCTATCGCGGGTCCTATCTAGCTGCCCCCGCTTCATACAAATATGCGATTAATGTGGACGGGGCTGGTCTGCAGGACAGTTTAATCTCCTACTCATTTTATGAGTGCCCCGAAGATTTAGAGAAAATGGTGGCGCAAGCGGCGGTCGCGTATAAATTAGAACAAATTGACCCTTGGCCGCAAGGCGACCATACCCTATTCTCTTTAGCAGGAGTCCCGGCAATCGCCATCACCTCCTCTGAGATTTTCAGTCTAATGGGGTCTGTTCTCCACACAGAAAACGATACGGATGAACGAATTGATTTAGACAAGCTTGAGTGCCTCGTCAGCTTCCTCAAACAGGTCATCCAAAACAGCAGCCGGTGATTTTTTCATCGACTGCTGTATTCAGGAAGAACTATTTTAACCCTTTGCTAATAGGGAAAAAGCTGCCCAAAGGACAGCTTTTTATGAACAGTCACACTAATCCATATCATTGAATGCTGTGAATGCGGAGCCAGATGAGGTATGCTCATTAACCCATTCCTGCGAAATACTGGACAAATGATCCCAATCAGGGATTCTTGCGTTATGCTCAGATACCCAGCTTAAGCAATATTGCGGATCGATACTTTCCTCATAACACTTGGATAAGAAACGTTCAATATTGGCTTCCGTACAATTCTCAAATGCACCGCACGTTTGAGAAAAAATTTGCTCCATTTTTGCTTGGATCTGATTCCTGCTATATCCTGTCATTTTGCTTCTCCTTCATTAGGGCAAAGATTATTTACATCCAACTGTTTTCTATTCTTCATTCGTTTTAACATTGGAACCATGACGGCTGTTTACTGTTGGGATATGCTTCAAAGGAGAATCACCATTCTTTGAAGTCGTTTCCTGATTACGTACCCGATATTTATTCTTCGATTGGCCTTGATTATCGTTCAAGATTCTTCACCTCCATTGTCTAACCTTTGAAGAATGAAAGAAATTTATTCAACGGGAAGATAGAAAATGGCAGCTATATTCGAAATAAGTATCAAAAATGAAAAAAAGCCGCCAGCAAGGCAGCTTCTTCATCCTTAATTACCGTTCCCCCATACCCATTCCTAGCACCAAAAGACCAAAGAGCACCCACGCAGCACCATTCAGCAAAATCCCTCCCAGAATGGTGTACCACTTCTTCGAAAGGCAGGCAAAAATAACCCCCATCAATGAAAGGACGGTGAACCCCAATAAAAAGGGACCCGCATTTTTTGGGCGTAGAAAAAAGGCTAAAACCGCATTAAAGCCGACCATTAGCAAGGATAGCTTCGCAAACTTATTCATCCTTCCTCTCCCCCTTCAAAAAACCACAGACCACCTTGTAAAATTCATCTGCCGCTTCATAATGAGGCGTATGTCCGCATTCTCTTACAATATACGTCTCACCAAGCCTCACATCGATTTGGAAAGCATCCATTTGAATTGGACAAGGCACAGCATCATGCTCTCCCATAATCAATAAACAAGGCATGCTTAATTCTTTTAATAATGGCAGCACGTTTTTAAATATCCTTCCCTCATCCCTTAATCGGTTATAATGAACCTCAGACCGTTCATAGAATAAGTCCCATTCAGCATCAGTATACACGCTCGTATCTGCCAGATCAGCAAAATTATATGTGTATACACGCATTCGATTATCACCGAGATACTCCCGCTCCTCCATATATCCTTCTACAAGCTCTCTCGTTCGGATAGATGAATTTCGTATCAAAGACAAGCAACGCTCCTGAACATCAAATAACTCATATTCTGCACAAAGTCCAGCTGTTTTCTTCAGCAGCGACTTCGCCGTAAGCCGAAAATCAAAGGTCGGCCCCTCGAAGACTACCTTCTCTATCGAGTCGGGATACCGTGAGGCATACAGCAAGGCAAGGTAGCCTCCAAATGAATGCCCGATGACGGACCATTTATCTATTCCGAAAAAACAACGGAGGCCTTCACAATCTTCGATTAAATCATCAAGCCCGAATGGTTCATGTACGTCTATCTCCTCTGATCTCAATGTTCCCCTTTGGTCAAAAGCAACGACACAGAAATCATTCCCGAATCTCTCTAGTTGATGATAGGTGAAATCAAAGCACCCCTCACCCGGTCCGCCATGCAAATACAAGATGACGTTCTTTTGCCTCTCGCCACTGATCTCAACGTACAACTGTTTACCGCGAATTTCGATAAATCTTCCTTCTTCCATATTGTCTCCTCCTCATTTTTAGAATAAGTACACCTTAAATAGACGGAGGAGGCCGAGCCGATAATGAAATTAGTTAATGAAAGGGTTCCATATCATATTTCATACTCTGCCGCCTTTCGAAATCATCATTTCATAACTTTATTCGCTATGGTTTAGAAGAATACCTTCCGTAAAGTGATACTTCAATCAGTTGAGCCTCACCCACACAGATGATTAGTTGAACCATATCATGGTTTATCGGGCAGTTAATTTCCTAACAATCTTCCCTATTCACTTCCTTCCCTTAGGCGGAAGCCTTACTACCTATTATGGGGGAAAAGTTCTACCGCATCAGCAGGCAGGTTCCGAACACGCTGGAGGTAGTGCATCATATTCTGATCATCTTCCAATGGATAGGTAAAATCAAAATGGTCTGCGACATCCCGTGCTAATATTCTAAACAATTCACATGTGGTAAAGACAGCCTCCCACATATTTGAATAATCCGAATCAGAATACGTCCCTTCATACATCTCCCAATAAGCTTTAGGAAGATGATTCTTAACATACTTGCCCAGCTTTCCAGTAGAAATGTGAAAATCATGCTGAATGCCTATCCACCAGGAAATCATTAATTCTAGCGGTACCCTCATCGTCTGTTCAAACATGTGCTTGGCATATGGAAGCTCATCACGCCATATCCCTTTGGCCACGTTTTGCGAGCACCACCAAAAATCATTCGTATACCGATTATATTCCTCCTCCGACGGCTTTACGACATGGTAGTCACAATCCGTTGGCGCAGGAATAGCGGGGAGCAGACCATCCTTATCCAATAAAGGGCATGTAAGCTTATCTAGACCGTATTCTCTCTGCATGCACTCTTTCATTTGAAGTCGAAGATCGATTCGATTCCCATCGTTAAAGAGCATCAAGAACATATAGGATTCCAAACTCTCTCCCTCATGCGCAGTCACCCCGTCGTTCTTATCAGGCTCCTGCATCATCAAAAGACCCCCGAATGCAGTAAGCCATTCCCGCCTCTGAATGAAAGG
The DNA here is from genome assembly GCF_051873915.1 of Pradoshia sp. Classification (NCBI taxonomy): domain Bacteria; kingdom Bacillati; phylum Bacillota; class Bacilli; order Caryophanales; family Bacillaceae; genus Pradoshia; species Pradoshia sp. Next base: position 412 of record NZ_JBJEFJ010000153.1, on the reverse strand, counting down.
CTTTATCTCCTCCACCACATACACCACATCATAATCTTGAAACAAATCCTTGGGCACATTCGGATTTGTCCGTGAGCCATTCATATAGACAGCTCGAATGCGTTCATCCTGCTTAGCAGTTGCTAAAATTAGGCCCATCATCTCTTGTTCAGTTCTCATAGGCACCCTCCTTTATTCCTTCACTATTCTCTTCCCATTACCGAAAGATTCAACAAGCTGTCTATAATAGGAGAAATTTGTTTCTAAACAGGTTCCAAATTAGGGATAATACAAGCGTTGTGCTATACTTAACTTACCATTTGCTATTACAAGTTTCATACGTTTGTTGCACAAGTCCTATTCAATAATTGAATAGGACTTTTTTAATTGTAGAGATGAGTATAAAAAAAGACCCTGCACCGGCAGGGTCTTT
>NZ_JBJEFJ010000152.1:0-1506 GCF_051873915.1 Pradoshia sp. | reverse complement strand
AATAGTAACTTCCAGTCTTGCAATACTAACTTCCAGTAACCTATGAATTTATGGAAGTAATCAGAAGTTAACTTTACAAAAGCTCAAAAAATGGAACTTACTATTGCAAATTGAGCACGACAAAATGGCGAAAGAAAGAGTGATTTAATTTTTGCAAAACTAACTTCCGCATATACAATTTAATATTCTATTCGGCTTTTGAATGACGGATTTAATTAAAAGAGTTACTTCTTCAGTAACTTCGGTGTAAGATTAATCTCGTTAGGAGGAATCTGATGTAGATTTAACTTTGTGAGCAGATTCTCTCCGTATAAGGAGCTGAACAGTCTGTATGGCGACAGATTGCCCAGCTTCTTTCTTGTATACGAGTTTATGTGACTCATCATCAGATCGATGTCTGACTGTGTAAGATGATCAAAGCTGGAGCCTTTAGGAAGGATTCTTCTGATCATCTCGTGCGTGACCTCACATCCACCTTTCTGGTCAGAACGTTGAGGATCACAGTAAAAGATTCTTGTGCGGATTTCCCCATTCTCGTCACATTCAATGGACAGAGGGTCGGTGAATTCACTGCCGCGGTCTGTAAGTATAACCTGGAATAGATTTCTGAAAGCCTCGCGACCCAGAACCCTGTCCAGATAGCTGAATATATCTGTGACAGACCTTGCAGTATTGACTTCACGCAGGAAGGCAAGCATAAGTTCGCAGTTTCTGAAGTAGATTGTCAGAAGAACCTTACCGCCTTTCCTGCCTTCAACGGAATCCATTTCAGTGACAGCCACATCCGGGCAGGCGTCAAGAAACTCGAGGAAATCCTCATAGGTTCTGCCTACATGACATTGCTTGTCTACACGAACGGGGCGCTTTTTCTTTCTGACGCGGTATCGAACCTTCCTTGGAAGATCGAGGTTGCCGACAGATAGAAGCCCTGCATCAATGTAGTTGTAGATGCTTCTTTCATCACACATAATCAGATCCTTGTTGTTCTGACATATATGGTGAATGGATTGCCCTTGCCTAATCAATGGAGACACAATGTCATCTATGCGCTTCAGCTCATCATAAGTGATGGCGAATCCTTGACGGCTTTGAACTAGGCACGCTTCATAGGCTTTCTGCGCTGCTTTTGCATCGTAAAGATGCCGTTCAAGCCTACATCCTTGACGGTCTTTGCAGCCATTACAGACGTAAGGTGCAGACATTAGCTTCCGACATGTTTTGGGGGAGAATTCAGGACAGATAGTAAAGCATTCTGCCGCCGAACACCTTCGGCAAATTTTAAAAGAGCTGACGCGGCATGGGGAACAGATATCTCCGCTGTGTGAACACTCTTGAATTTTGCTGCAGGGGTTAAACATAGATGTACGTTTCACAATTATGTGATTGCGGATTTCCTTGGATACTGTCGAAGGATCCTTTCCAATTTCACGAGCGATTTCTTGGAATTTAAGTCCATCATGCAAACCGGTCTGTATGGAGAGTCGATCATCAAGGGTAAGGTGTTTT
>NZ_JBJEFJ010000151.1:0-7472 GCF_051873915.1 Pradoshia sp. | reverse complement strand
CAAGTTTTAAGACTTGCTTAGCGTTTCGTTTTGTTTAGTTTTCAAAGAACAATCTATTTCTTTTTATTCGTCGTTTTAGCGACTTTCATATTATATCAAGATAACTTTTAGCTGTCAACACTTTTTTTAAAAAGTTTTAAGAGCTTATCACTTCAATTATCTTGTGCCGCTCAAGCGACTTAAATAATATACCAGAATAACTATTCTGCGTCAACAACTTTTTTATAACTTTTCATTCACTCGAAGTGAACGTTAGTAAATATACCATGCTCCTATAAAGTTGCGCAAGTACTTTTTTATAACTTTTTTTATTTCCCTTCTCTATACCTACATAACATCACGGCAGGATTTAATCCTTATAGAAGAAACACATTTAATCTGACACCTTTCTCACTTGTATTTTTCTCTTTCTATTTGATATTAAAATGAATAATCCTAGACCGAATAATATCATGGCCGAACCGATCAGTTGGGCTACCTTTATATGTTCATGTAGTAAATAATACGCCAAAACACTTGCCCCTACTGGTTCAAATAGGATTGCCATAGAAATTGTTGTACCGCTTACCCACCCAAGTGCCCAATTCAACAAGGAATGGCCGAATAAAGTCGGTATTATAGCCAACAACAGAAAAATCACCCATTCTGCTGGCGGATAAGGACCAAATGCCTCTCCTTTTAACCATACGTAGAATCCCAACACGACCGCACTCATACTATAGACGGTAAAGGTGTATGCTGTCAGCCCGACCTTCTTTCGTAAAATCTGCCCGATCATAAAGTAAGCAGTTATAAGTGCACACGACAATAAAGCAAGAGCATCTCCGTACAGTGCTGTTCCCTCCGCAGTAAAATCTCCCGCTCCAATAACAATGCTTCCACCTATAGCAAGGATGATACTAAAGAAGACCCCTGCTGTTACCCTTTCCTTAAATAAAATAAAAGCAGCAATAAAAGCAAATAAAGGCTGCATCGTCACGAGTACCGTTGAGCTTGCGACTGAAGTATACCTTAATGACTCAAACCATAGAATGAAGTGAAAGGCTAAAAACACCCCTGATACCAGGGAAAGAAGCCATTCCTTCAGTCGAAAGCTCCTGACCTCCTTTATCGCTCCGCGAAAGAAAAGCGGCAAAAGCATCAAACTTGAAAAAAGCAATCGATAAAAAGCCATGACACCTGAATCCGCACTTGAATAGCGCACAAGTATAGCCGAGGATGAAATAGCTGTTACACCGATTGCAATGGCTATATAGGGTTTATAAAATGTATTTTTCATATATAGATCCAACCTTTAACTTTATTTACATACTATTTTTAGAAACAATTCATAATAGTGGAACTTTATCACGACATATCTTATTCTAGATAGAAGATTCTCACAGAAAGGCGGTTAAAGCAATGGATTTCGCTATAATTGACGCACATATGCTTGTGAAATTGTGCATTTCAGCCGCACTGGGACTGATCATCGGCCTTGAACGAGAAATTAAAAGGAAGCCTGTCGGTCTAAAAACCTCCCTTGTCATATCTATCGTCAGCTGCCTGTTGACGATTGTTTCTATTGAATCAGCCTATACGGCCAAAGGTTCAGAATTCGGAGTGGCTGTCACAATGGATCCTCTCCGTCTAGCAGCACAGATTGTGTCTGGGATTGGCTTTATCGGAGCAGGTGTCATCCTTAGAAGAGGGAATGACAGCATATCTGGTTTAACTACCGCGGCACTTATATGGGGAGCCGGCGGTATCGGAATAACCGTAGGCGCAGGTTTCTATATGGAAGCAATCGCAGGCGTACTATTATTAATTATAAGTGTTGAACTATTGCCATACCTATTCAATCTCATCGGGCCGCGGAAGTTCAGAGAAAAGGAACTCTATTTAAAACTCGTTATAGGAGAGAAAGAAAAGATTGCCGCAATCATTTCTCTTATTGAAAAGCATAATATTGCTATTAAATCAGTGAGGATAAAGGACTTGGCTACAAATCACCTTGTCCAGCTCAGAACAACAGTTGACAACAAACGCAAAGTAACCGATGTATATTATTCCGTTTCAGAGATTGATGGAATCATGAGCATTGAAATTGAAAATGCATGATACTTCTCTTCTCCATAAAGCGGCAGCGGCTGTGTTCTCACACCGCTGCTTTTTTAGATATTAGCTACATGTTTATTTTCTAAAAAATTATTTAATCCACATTGACATTCTATTGAATTTCGATAAAATAGAATTTGTAAGAAAAAAGAGATAATATTTTGGGGCTATAGTTCAGCGGGAGAATGCTTCGCTGGCAGCGAAGAGGTCAGGGGTTCGAATCCCCTTAGCTCCATACCGGAAAACCCTTGATAATCAAGGGTTTTTTCTTGTTTTACGGGAGCTTTCTTTTCGAGGAGCAGGTGGGATTGCACATTTATTGCACAAGTTGTTTTGGCTCTATGATTATTGAAAGAATGCTTCTTCAAAGCGGATAACTCCAAGACAAGCCGATAGTAATGACTTTTGGGGTCATACTGCTCCTGCATCAAGGTCCCCTGCAAATGGCAAAGAATTTAAAAATACAAAGAGACGGCCCATAGGCCGCCTCTTTTTTGTCTATATTTTCCGTACTTATTTCTACTATTTAAATACCAATACTTCGCTGAAAAACCAGTAGGTCAGCATCCCTAAGATGTAAGCAATAACATCCCAAAAATCACCGGTACTTGATTGTATAAAAAGGGGCGTGATCAGCTCCCAGCAGATACCACATAATAAGCCGGCAATCAGGAAGTGCTGGATCTTTGTTAGCTGAAACGAAGTCCAGTTACTCAAGGATAAAATAAAGTTCAGGTATGCTGCAAAGGAGATGCCTCCAAGGTAGTCATTGAAGTGACAGCGCAGCACATATCCAAGCACAGGAATCTGTACATCTGCTTTAATCAGTTCATTCACTTGAAATAGAATCAGCGGGACAATGAAAAACAATAGATCCTTTTTCTGTTTCTTATTTAACCGCATATTGCGAAGATAACCAAGGCGACTATTACCGCGAGAACTGTTGATAAGAAACCCATAAGGCATCCTCCTTTACAAGATAAGATGAATATCTAATATGCTTTTATTGGAGCATTTCTTAAATACATCTATTATCCCCCCAATGTTAATAGGCATTACATGAATATTGAATTTGCCGCTCTTTCATATGGGGCAGCGTCTTTTATATACGGCCATAAGAAGAAAAGTCTAGGATCATTTAGTTATATTACCTGCTGTTCATAAGGGCTCTCCTCTGTTTTGAATATTAATAATATTCACCTATCTCTATTTTAACACCAAAAAGATATTCTGGCATAAATATATTCGTAAGAAAAAGACCATTTGAAAGCAGATAGAATCAGGCTATGCATCATAGATAATATTGATTCTATTTAATTCAGGACATTCTTATTTATCAGATGCCGTTAATTGCAGCAATGAAAAAGTCGTCTTAGTTACTTTAATAAAATAGTATATTTAAAAACCCTTTATCTAGGAGAAGAGTGAATATCATAAAGATTGGTTTTTTTGATTCTGGTATTGGGGGAATGACGGTCCTTCACCAAGCATTGAAGCTTATGACGAATGAGAGCCTCCTATTCTATGCAGACACCTTGCACATGTCATACGGTGTTAAACCCAAGGACAAGGTGAAGAAATATATAGTTAATAAGGAAAAGGTGCTCCCCTATCTGCAAAAGGAATGAGCTTTACATGATTTAAGCCACTTCGGCAAAGTCGTTTCATTTCGGAAAGCTAGTGAAGGCTTCAGAAACATTAATGAAGTATAACGTAAAATAAGCTGGACGAAACCTATTCAAATGCTAAAAAAGCCCAAGCCACTTAGTGCTTGGAGCTCTTCTTTCCACCTATTTTCTCGTTTTCTTCATTGGGTTCTCTTGATTTCCTCCGCCTCAGAGAGAATGGCTTTGATTAAGGATTCTGCCGATAGACTTCTGGCTAATCTCGGACTTTGTCCTGACCATAACGAGAGATAATCAGGATTCTCGTTTGCGCTTGAGACTTTTCTGATATCTTGGGTCAGCGTGTTTTGGACAGGAAATTCAGGGAGTCCAGCTTCATGCTTTTGCATAACCTCGGTGAAACGATTATGTATCCCCCTCGCCCATTTTCCTGAGAAGGAACGGGTTAAGGTCGTGTCATTCTCGTTCGCATGAAGGACGGCCTCCTTATGGACATCTTGAGCACCACTTTCCGCGCAGGTTAAGAAGGCTGTCCCCAGCTGCACTCCCTTGGCTCCTAAGCAAACAGCCGCCATCAATCCCCTCCCATCCATTATTCCGCCGGCAGCGATAACCGGGATGCTTACATGATCAACTACCTGTGGTATCAAGGACATCGAGCCAATCGACCCCTCTATTGCTCCAGGCAAGAAATTCCCGCGATGCCCGCCAGCCTCACTCCCTTGAACGACGACCATATCCATTCCTCTCTCCTCATTTACAACGGCCTCTTCGACTGTTGTGGCGGTTCCTATTAAGAGGGTGTTTGCTTGTTTTAATTCCGCGATTATCTCAGATGATGGAATTCCAAATGTAAAGGTGCATATAGGGATGCTCTCTTCAATGATTACCTTAATTTGTTCATGAAATGTTTTTTTTAGCTGCTCGTAATCAGGAACGACAGCCAGCTCTTTAGCAGGGAGATTTAACTCCTCTCGTAAAGGATTCAAAAGACAGTTGGCCCTTATTATCTCCTCCTCACTTGCCTCAAATTCATTCGGCACAAATAGGTTAACACCGAACGGCTTTTTGGTTCGCTCTTTGACCTCCACTATTTGGCTTCTCATTTGCTCCGGTGTCATATAGCCTGCTCCAATCATTCCAAGTGCCCCAGCACGAGAGACAGCGGCTACCAGCTCAGCTGTCGTGATCCCGCCTGCCATCGGTGCTTGTATAATGGGATACTCAATTCTCAACCGGTCGGTCATTTCATTGTAAAACACATAATCACTTCCTTTTTCAGTCTATTGAATATTCTTCTAGAAGGTATCCTTCTTTTCCTTTATGCCAAGACGAATGGAAAGGGAATGGAGGAGCATTCTGCCAAAATATTTTGTTGCATTTACAATATAATTTCCGATAGATATAATAAAGTGAAACTTCCTTCAGGGGGGCCTTTTCTCCACTGAAGGTTAGTTGAACCAATCGGGCTTTTATGGACAGTTGATCTCCTGCCTGCTTCTCGGTTTTCTACGCTTTTTTCAGCGGGAGTCATACTGTCCGTTAATGCGGGATAAGAGTACTGACAATCTACTGAAGAAATGGAGTTGTTCTGAAATGGGGAAAATCATCATTGACGAAGCTTTTTGGGATGTCTTTCCGGGAGCGCAGCTAAATGTATTGGTCATCACCAACATTCAAAATCAATGTTCTAAGGAAAAGCAGGCTTACTTTGCTGAACTCTTGAAGGATGCATCAAATGAAGCCAAGCAGTATTTAACCAATGAGACATTCAGCAAAAACACTGTTATTGATGAATGGCGAAAGGCCTTCAGCCAATTTAAAACTAAAAAAGGAGCCCGCTCCTCAATTGAAGCTCTTCTCAAGAGGGTCAACCAAGACAGGGCTTTCACCCCCATTAACCCTTTAGTAGACATATACAACAGCATTTCACTCAAATATGCGGTACCATGCGGCGGCGAGGATTTGCAGCTCATCAGCGGCGACTTGCATCTCGGCAAAGCTAAAGGGGGAGAATCCTTCCTTCCGTTAGGTGCTGACCAAGACGCCCCTGCACTGCCTGAAGAAATCATTTATTACGATAATGAAGGGGCCATTTGCCGCTGTTTAAACTGGCGTGAAGCACAGAGAACCATGCTCACCGAGGAAACGACCGATGCTGTCCTCGTCATTGAATCTATTAATGAAGACCAGGCGCTGCGGGCTGAGCAGGCGATGGAAGAAATGAAAGTGCTAATGAATTCCTTCTTCCAAACTGAATGCGTGATTACAACGCTGTCGAAGGATAATTCCTGCTTTGAATATTGAAGATAGGTATAGAAACTGATAGGAACATTCCATAGATAGGATGTCCCTATCAGCATATTTGGATTTCGATGAATAGCCGCATTTTACAATATCCTTCATCTTCGCCCCGCCTAGCTCTGCTCCCCTCTTTCCGATATGGTCAAAACGCCAAATAAACTCACGCATTGTTCAATTTACCAGTTCATTTTTGACATATTTTATGGTATGGTTTGTAAAGACAGCTTCATGTATAGACTCGTAAACTCATCAAATAATTCTATTTGAATTTGACCAGGGATTTGAAGGCCCTGCTTGCAGCAAAGAGATTTGAAGGAGACTGCTCCTTAGACAATATAGAAAAACTCTTGCGGACCAAGGGTTTTTTCTTTTTTCTCGGCTTGGATTAATCCTTTCACCTGGATCCTCCAACGCCTAAAACTGGTCCATGATAATCCGACACCAGGCCCTTCATTACTTGCTGATGGCTCATTTAGCTTTTAATGATGTGAAGAAATCACGCTAAGTACAGCGGTGATTGTATGGTCTTCAAGTTAGTGATGCACCTAAGAGGGGATGATTTGTATGAAATACTTACTAATTAAAGCACTGTTTCTATGTGCCATGTTTTTTGTCTTTTATCAAAATCTGTCACATGTTTATGCTGCTGAGCAAACAGGGAAGATTGCCTTTGATCCGGTTGAAGCTGTGCTCGAAGTGTCTGTCATGACAATTTTGACAATCATCGTACTCGTCGTTGAACCGAAGAAAGGCTAATAAACTTTATTTAATAAATGAAACACAGTCTGAATGATGCAGAGACTGTGTTTATTTTTTGCAGCAAAAAAGCCGTCCCATTATGCGACAGCCTCTTCCTTTGGACATTTGCCCCTTTATCCCATTACAACACTTACAACCAGATAGACAACCAAACAGAGTACAATGCTCTTTATGTACATGCCTGCTGCTTGTTTAGCTGACTCTTCCTCTTCTTGTTTACTCATTTTGATTGATTGGATGGACCCATAAAAGATCCCGGTCATAATGGCAATGATCATAGGAATCGTATTCATGCATGCAGCCTCCTCTAAACTATCCTACCATATCTATGGGGAAAGTTTTACTGAAGCGGCTCCTCCTATTTCTTGACGGCTAACCGGTATTTTTCTCCCTTTTCGATTTGGGTAATTTGTGAATCATGGATTTTTATTTCAACCTTTCCGTAATCTATCTCTATGAGGAAACGAATAATCTGCTCAATGGCTGCTTTATTGGCCTGTTCTTTACGAGACACTGCCCCCGCTCCTTTCTAATTCTTTCAATTCAACGTCATTATTTCATTCTGACCAACCGACGTCAGTCTTATCGCTGATAATGAATTGCAATAGCCGCTCTCCCTTCGATAAAAATGTAAAAGGCATAACCCTCTACAAATAAAGGATTATGCCTTCGGTGGTCCGATCGGCC
>NZ_JBJEFJ010000150.1:0-1523 GCF_051873915.1 Pradoshia sp. | reverse complement strand
TGAAGTGCAAGACAAAAGTTAGACAAAATTAAAATATTAAGCTGCTAAGGCATGGTTTCGGTATTCGACTGGAGTCATGCCTTTTGTTTTTAAGGTTGTTCTGACATGGTTAAAGTATTGAACGTAGTCGTGAGAAAGTTCGGTTAATTCTGCGATATCCTTGCATGGCAGAAACCCTGCTAGTAACTCGGTCTTAAATAAGTGAAAGAAACTTTCTACTGGAGCGTTATCCAGGCAATTTCCTTTCCGCGACATGCTTTGAATAAACTGGTGATCCGCCAATTTTTGGGTATAGTAATCTAACTGGTAATGCCAGCCCTGATCCGAATGAATAATTGGGTGAGCATTATCAGGTAGATTGGTAATTAATTCTTCTATGGTTTTTATAATCAGTTCTTTATTCGGACTGATACTTATTTGGAAAGCTAGGATCTCTTGACTCGCTTCATCAATCATCGCTGAGATGTAAGCCCACTGATGATTAGCTAAACGGACTTGTGTTACATCAGTATGGATAACATGATAGGGACGTTTTTCATTGAAGTTTTGTTTTAACCGATTGTCTGCAATCTTACCAACCGTACCATGGTAGGATGAATACTTACCATTACGATGGCGATTATACAAACTTACTTGAACATTTAATTCCCGCATTAACTTGCGAATAGTATCCCCAGCCAAATGTAATCCTATTCGGTCTAGCTCCATTTGAATACGACGATAACCTGCGGTCCAACGTCCACGAAGTCTAAACCGTTGGGCAATCTTTAGAATTTGAGCTTTAGCTTCTTCGTATTTGTCGTGAGAGCGGGCAATTCGTTTACGTTCATCGTGATAGGTTGCTTTGGCAAGTCCAATGGTTTTGAGAAGATCGCCGATCTTATAGCGCAGTTTCTTTGGTCGCTGTGATTGATCGTCCCTGATCTGATCCACTATTTGGGTTTTCTTCCTGGCTTTGAGGGTCCGAACAGGGACAGCGATTTTTTTAAGATATCACGCTCCATCTTAGTTTCATAAAGTTCTTGGTTCTTCTTCGTCAATTCTTCCTTTAATCGCTCCAGCTCACTTTTATTAGCGAGCTGACGAGCCTGTTTTTTAGTATGTTTCACTTTAGACGGCCTACCTTTCGGATGAGGCTTCAAAGCTGCAATACCGTCCCGTTCAAATTGCGAACGCCATCTTGAAACTTGCGCTGTTAAAATATTAAAGCGAGCGGCTACTTCAGCCATCGAATCCTCATGAGTTTGGTAGTAGTCTATCACATTTAGTTTAAAATCGGCGGTAAATATTCGTTTATGACGTCGTTTTTCAAGTGCATTGATCCCCCTCAATTGGTATCCCTGAACCCATTCAGCAATACGTCGCCCATTAATTTGATATTTCTTGCTTAAATCATTGGTACTTTGCGAAGTCGAAAGGTATTCATGAACAATTTGAGCTTTCAGTTCTGATTTATATTTGGTCATACAAAAAAGTGCCTCACAATCATTAGATTTCTTGTCTAACAATTGTAGGGCACTTCA
>NZ_JBJEFJ010000149.1:0-1527 GCF_051873915.1 Pradoshia sp. | reverse complement strand
AGGAGGTGAAATACATGAAAAGAATGAGCAGTTTAGCCTATCATTTTGGCGTTAAGCTTCGCTTTTATCCTAGTTCTAAGCAAAAGAAAATCATTAAACTAAACTATGATGCGCAGCGCTTTGTTTACAACTCTTATGTAGGACGCAATCGAAGCAATTATCATGCTAAGCACTACTTAGCTGTTAGACAATATCAAGCAATGCCTTTTGCCTTTTCTATTCTTAATAATTATGAGACTAGGTTGGCAGAAGAAGTAGTCACTAATAGCGAACTATTGGATAAGCCAAGGAATATTCGTGATACTTATAGCTTTTTGCGTGTTAAAGAAATTGATAGTCTCGCTATTGCCAACGCCATTCAAAATTATCAGAAAGCTTGGAACAACTATCGCAAGATTGGTCATGGAATTCCGACTTTTCACAAAAAACGCAGCGACTGGTCATATCAGACCAACTGTCAATATCCTAAGCAGTCAGAAGCCTATCTTGATAACGGGACAGCTAGATTTATTGATGCTAAACATATTAAATTGCCTAAGCTGGGAATTGTCCGCATTGCTGGTTTTAGAAAACTGATTAAAGAGCGCTTGCTTAAGCAGATTCCAACTAGAATTGGCACAGTCACGATAAAAAAGACCGCTGATGACCAGTTCTACCTGTCTATGCAATTAGGCAGCGATACTGCTTTTGTTAAGGAATTACCTAAAACACAAAGTCAAATTGGCATTGACCTCAATTTAGATAACTTCCTAACAGCATCTAACGGAGCAATGGTCGCTAATCCACGATTTTACCGCAAAACCAAAAAGAAGCTGGCCCATGCCCAACGTGTCTTGTCTCGCAGGCAGCGCCGGGCTAAAAAAGAAGGACGCAATTTGCGGCTAGCAAAAAACTATCAAAAACAGCGTCTAATAGTCGCTAAACTGCACGATAAGATCAGAAGACAGCGTAATGACTTTTTACAAGTACTCTCAACTGCACTAATCAAAAACCACGATTTAGTAGTTGCCGAGGAATTAAGAAACAGAAACCTGTTAAAGAATCATGCCTTGTCGCAATCAATTTCTGATGTCGGCTGGCGTAGTTTCCTGAATATGCTGGCTTATAAGGCAGATCTATATGGTAAAGAATTTCTAACAATTGATCCTAAATATACTACTCAACGCTGTCATGCTTGTGGCAGTATTATGGGCCAAAATGGTTATAAGAAATTAACCCTTAAGGATCGGGAGTGGACTTGTCCAATTTGTCGAATGCCCCATATTCGTGATTGGAATGCGGCAGTGAACATCTTAGAAAAAGGATTAAGCAAGTGGCAAAATCCTAAAATAAAAAAAGCAGCCTAGAAAGGCTGCAGTCCGTTAGCAACTCGCGGACTTAAAAGGCTTTGGTAATTAGACGACCTCTATCGGCAATAGTCAAAAGACTATTGCTGGTAAGTCAAGTCCGTATCTAAGCAAGTTGGTGTTCTGGTTAGCGCAAGCTAACGAGCCACTAAGCCCTAGACTTCAGTCTAGGGTAGTTGAC
>NZ_JBJEFJ010000148.1:0-1558 GCF_051873915.1 Pradoshia sp. | reverse complement strand
CAATAGAGGAGCTAGAATTAACCTAGCCCCTCTTTTTTTATATACTTATGTTACCTATGAGCCTCCATACGTTATATAAGTATATAAAAGACTATAACCCCTTGAATATCAAGGCTTCTCCCCTCCCTTTCATCCACCCTTCAAACTTCCTTTTGCGGTCCTCGGTTGTGGTGAAGATGAATAGCTTTTGCGATGGCCGCAGCAGGGATAAATACATTTCAATCTTCTTTCGGTTGTCAGCCATATCCCGAATGTTGTCTATCTCGATTAAATGGAGGTATCCATTTTTGGAGAAAGCGGCATCTGCGATCACTTTCTTTTTCGCCAGTTTTAACCCGCCCAGCTGCAAGCCAGTAATCTTCGTTTCTTCCTCTAAGGTATACTCCCGTTTCCAATCTAATGGACATCTGAAATAGAGATAGGCTTCATTTGCGAGCAGGGTATGTTCAATAAGGGAATTCTTTTTGACCTCCTTCTTGCTGCCGATGAGATCACGCCCCTCTTTATTCAGATAAATAACTTTCTCCTTATTGTGGTATGTCTCATGTATATAAGGAGACAATTGTTTCACCACACGGCAGGCGTTCCGGTAACTCTTCAAGTCGTGAATCTGCTGCAGGTGCTTGATTTTACACATCCCCAATGTGTCTATCGTCATTAACAGACTTTCTAGCCTTTCTTGTCTCATCTTCTCTATCCTCCAATTGCTTAATCATGTAGGCATCGTCAATGTACGGTACTTGTATGACCCGATTCTTCTCTACTTTATATATGGCCCTGCCTGGGATACTCGGCAAATCCTCTGCCCCTATTTCATCCAGGATGACACGGCTGGCGATTTGTGCTGCAGCAATAAAACTGATTCGGGTAACAATATTCATCTTCACTTGCATAGGGACCGCCTCTTTTGTGGGATACTGTGTACAGTAAAGGAGCCGCAACCCTAAACCTCCACCTATCCGGCTTATCTCAGAGAGGGCAGCCTGACAAAACTTCGCATACTTCCGCCCCTCTCCTTCGATGATATTGGGAGAAAGTTCGGCTCCTTCATCCACGATCACGAAGGTTCTTTTCTGTATCGGGGTATCGACTATATTGGTGTATCCCTCTTTTCGGAATTGTTTCTCCCTCTTCTTCAAGTCCTTCACAATGTGGTCCAGCACCTCGGCCGCCTCAAATACATCACTCGCCACTGCCTTTACTTGTGGTAATCTGGCATACTTTCCGAACTCTAGCCCGCCCTTCAAGTCGAGGAAATAAAACTCTGCATTAGCTGGTTGGTTCATGAGGATGGAGTGAAACACATTCTTGATAAACACAGTCTTTCCAAAGCGTGTAACGCCACCACAGAGCATGTGCGGGTACTTCTCAAAGTCATGGTAAAGTAACCCTGTGTGGTTCTTTCCTATCGGTGTAAGCCATGTATGAGGCTTGAGAAGTGTATCGTCATAATCCCATTTCTCCGGCAGGGTATTCTCGAATACATTTATCTTCAGCAAGCCATCAAACTCGATTTCCACATCCTTATTTAATCCATCCTTTATGACTGGCTTAAACG
>NZ_JBJEFJ010000147.1:0-1560 GCF_051873915.1 Pradoshia sp. | reverse complement strand
TTATGTTCACGTATTTATGTCCTTCAACTTTTACCACTTGCAGTTCGCGCGTCAGTTTCATAATCTGAGCTGCGCCGTATTTTTCGTTGAGTATTTTGTACTGCAGAAGACGTTCGAGAAGGACAGCTGTATAACAGATGAGGAAATGGCCTTTTATACTGTTCTCTTTCTGAAGGAACACGGGTCTTGCATCGAGTTCGGATTTCATTATCCTGAAGGATTCTTCTATCTTCCACAAATTGTGATAGGCATCATAAATCTGTCGCTCATTCATGCCGGTTTCAGATGTTACAATCATGTTATATCCGGCAAGAGCCTTTGCTTCCTTTATTTTGTCCTCGTTCATGCATACTGCAACTCTGTCATCGGTGACTGAGCCTTCCGAAGTGGATTTGAAGCTGACATACTTTGCAGAATCACCAAACTGACTTTTCTTTGCAGAGGAAAGGCACAGGGCTCTTGCTTTTGCAACTTCTCTGTCGATTTCAAATATCTGCTTTGCGGCAAGCTGAGGGTTATATGTGACCACGCGCTTTTCTTCAATGGTGAAGCTGTGTTTTTTACCCGTGCTGTCTTTGTATTCGTAAGGGAATACGTCCACACATGACTTGTAGCGATATCTTATGTTTCCATCAGAGTCTTTGACATCAGTCCAACTGTTAGGGTCATTTCTATCGCATGAATTGCCGCTGTCGAGAAGCAGCCATTTCTTTTCTGTCTGAGGCAGTGTCTTTACGGATTTGGAGAATATATATCCGTCTTTTCTTTTGATTGCCTCGTGTATGTTTTCTGCGCAGTTAAGTCCTTTGTCTGCAACTTGAATAGTTCTGCCGTTTATGCCGCCTGCAGCTTTCATCTCGCTGATGATCTGCCTAAGCTTAGGCCTTTCGCTTTCGTTGCCCGGGAACACTCTCATACTGATAGGAATCTGGTTTGCATCAAGAAGCAGCCCGAGGCCGACAAGTGGTTCATGCTTGTTTTCTTTTGATGGACCTTTTTTTTGAAAGTCCGTTTCTCTGTCTATTTCGAAGTAAAAATTGGTACAGTCAAAATATGTCTTTGATGTATCGATGCCAAATTTTTCTGCAGTTGCGGCAGTGAGTATCTCTACAATCTTCTCATATTCCGAGCCCATGTAATCGCATATGCTAAGGATCTGGTCGTAGGAGATGTTGTAATCTCCGTAAAGGCATGGCAGTACATCGTGAAATGTAGCATGTTTTGAACATGGCGATACTAACCTTGCGGAAACAAGAGCTTCAAGGCCTTCGTAAAGATTAAACTGAAACTGTCTTACTGACTGCATTAGGTCAAGGTACTTCTTTATGTCGAGGGTGTTGAGTATTGCGACAAAAGGAAAGTGGCCTATATATCGCATTGGCGATTTGCCAATCTGCTTTTCTTTGCTTGCAGCCTTTTCCTTTTTTCTCTCACTGTTAAGTCTGTCAACTTCAGCCTGATAGTAGGAGACAGGATCTTCGATACCTCTATCCTTAAGGGTTTCAACAGAACCATATGAGGCATAGAGCTTCTGGGCAGTCTGCTTCTTTTCAGGATGAT
>NZ_JBJEFJ010000146.1:0-1570 GCF_051873915.1 Pradoshia sp. | reverse complement strand
GTTAGTGTAAGATTTTCATAGGTTGGATGAATAATTCATCTGGTCGTGGAAATCTTTTTTGTAGACCAATTTACTTATTTACAAAAAAAGAAAAGACCAGTAGCCTTTAGTGTGTCGAATACTAAGCAAAGGCAGGTCTTTCCTCATGGATATTTTAACAGAAATCGAGCAGAATTTGGTGAAATCAGGCAGTTTATTTGAAGCTGAACAGATTATTTTAAAAGGGGTATTGGAGTTAGGACAAGTAATCATGCAAAACTTTTTGGAAAGCTTAGATCGAAGCTTAAAGTCCCAAGCTCCAGCGAACTATCAAGTAATTAATAAACAGCCACGGACGCTTAATTTTATCTTTGGCCCGGTGACTTTTCAACGACGGTATTATCAGGCTGGGACAAAGAAACGTGAATTTTACTTAGACCAACAATTAAAAATTAAACCACGTCGTCGTTTATCGCCACAATACTTAATGATGATGGCTAAGATTGCCCAAACAACTACAATGCGCAATACTGCCGACATTTTGAACCTTGTATTTGACAGCGGAATTACTGCCGATTCGGTAATGCACGCCGTGCATGAGTTAGGAAATCAGGTAGCTAAACAAACTCAAGCAAAAGAACACCAAGCTACTCCTCGCCATATGCCTAAAAATTTAACTATTGAGGGTGATGCCTTTATGATTAAAGGTAAAAAAGAAGCAGGTCAGCTGACTCTTGTGCACCATTATCGGGTTTATGAGCGAGTAGCTAATCAAATCATTAATCGGCATGACTTTCTCAGTGTTGGGCACCAAGGACGGCTTGAAGCACGACTAAGTGATTATTTAGACCGCCATTATAAGCTTGCCGGTCAAACGATCTTTTTGGCCAGTGACGCTGGCCCAGGTTACGAACCAGCTAAGCTATTAAGTCTAGTTCCTCAAGGTGCACATGGTGAATACTTTCTCGACCGCTATCATTGTTTACAGAAAATTGAACATACTTTAGGCCGGCACAACGAATTAGCCATGCGAGCAATTAAAGCCGTTCGTCATCATGATCAAGCAGAGCTAACAATAATTTTAGATACTTATGAATCACAAAACCTAACGGAAAAACAAGCAGACGACCTAATGCGTTTAAGAAAGTATCTACAGCGAAATTGGCGGTATATCCTCTCACCACAAATGCGTGGATTTAAGGATATTCATTTAATTGGTTCAGTCGAAAGTTCTCACCGGGCTTTTACTTACCGGATGAAGAAACAGGGCAAGTCATGGACTAAGCAGGGGGCTAAAGCCATGATTGGTTTAATTGAAGCCCGAATGAATGGTGAACTGCAAGCTAGTTTAAATACAATCCTAGAACAATTAACAGTTCTTCCTCGAGTGGCTCAAACCAGCCTATTACAGGAAATGCATATTCGAACTGGAGAGTTTCTAAGAAAGGCACCGACAAAGCCGTCAATTGGAGCAGTACAAGGAATAATTCCGATTAACACGGCCACAAGTAGACCAATGGGACAACTTTTTAAGGCACTAACCCACTAAAACTGTATATTTAAAGGCTACCTATGAAAACTTGACAGATAC
>NZ_JBJEFJ010000145.1:0-7848 GCF_051873915.1 Pradoshia sp. | reverse complement strand
ACATGTGAATACGTCAATCCGCCTTGCACGAAGGCTGTGTATGGCGGACGAAGCGGACCATCTGCTGTCAGCTCAATACTCGCCCCTTGGATGAACGTACCAGCCGCCATAATGACATCATCCTCATAGCCAGGCATATAGGCCGGGTATGGGGTAACATGCGAATTTACTGGTGAAGCATACTGGATTTCCTGACAGAAGGCAACCATCTTGTCCCTGTCATGGAATTGGACCGCTTGAATCAAGTCGGTACGCGGTTCCTGCCAGGATGGCGTTGGATTGAAGCCCCAGCGCTCTAGCATTGCTGCTGTGAAGAGAGCTCCCTTAAGCGACTGCCCTACTACATGGGGAGCAAGGAAAAACCCTTGATACATCTCAAGCAGACTGTAAAGGGAGGCCCCTGCTTCTGCCCCGATTCCAGGGGATGTAAGACGGAAGGCACATCGCTCAACCAAGTCAGCACGTCCTGCAATATATCCGCCGGTTTTGGCGAGACCTCCGCCAGGGTTCTTGATAAGTGATCCTGCCATCAGGTCGGCCCCGACATCTGTCGGCTCCATTCGCTCAACAAACTCACCATAGCAGTTGTCCACAAACACAACGACATCCGGCTTGATTGTCTTAACGAATTGAATCATTTCCTTGATCTGGTCAACGGTAAAGGATGGGCGTGTATCATATCCTTTCGAACGCTGAATGCCAATCATCTTTGTAGTCGGCTTAATCGCTTGTGCAACAGCCTCATAATCAATCTGCCCTTCCTCAGTCAAACTAACGGATTGATAACCAATTTGGTATTCACGCAAGGAGCCAACGCCGCTTCCCCTGATGCCGACAATCTCCTCCAGTGTATCGTATGGCTTGCCTGTCATATAGACGAGTTCATCACCCGGACGAAGTACACCGAATAAACAGGTGGAGATGGCGTGTGTTCCTGAAATAATCTGCGGGCGGACTAGGGCCGCTTCAGCAGAGAACACATCCGCATAAATGCGCTCCAATGTATCTCTACCAATATCATCATATCCATAGCCAGTCGAAGGATTGAAATGAGCATCGCTCACCTTATTCTTCTGAAAGGCACGGAGTACCTTTGCGGTATTGTAATCCACTACTTCCTCAATTTCAGCTGTCCGCTCACGGATCAGCTGTTCTGCTTCACGAACGGTTTCTCTAATTTTCTCGCCGTTCTTTAATTGTTCAAACATCTTAATACCTTCTTCTATTCATAATTTTTGATAACACTCATGATGGCATGATCCGTTAGGGCAAGACCCTCAATGGCATAGGTTTCATTCGCTTCATTGAATTCCCTTGACTTCACGATTGTCTCCTCCTGCAGCCGGGAAATGATTTTCCCTTCCCTTGCCGGAATCATGACGGCATATGGCTCCATAAAGCTCTCCACCATCTTCTCCATTTCAGCAAGCAGGATGTGAATATCCTTCTCTTTGCGCGCAGAGATATGGATGGATTTCTCTCGTGAGGTTGGCACAAATCCCGGGTCGGCAATATCCTTTTTATTATAGACAATCAGCTGCGGGATCTCCTCTGCGCCAAGGTCCTTAATGATCTTCTGGACCGTCTCCTCATGATGGAAGGCGTCCGGGTGGGAGGAATCAACCACATGCATGATGGCATCAGCCTCAGTCACCTCTTCTAGAGTAGAACGGAACGCAGCAACCAGGGAGGTCGGCAGGTCTTGGATGAAGCCGACCGTGTCACTGATCAGAATTTTGTAGCCGCTTGGCAGCATACATTCGCGCGTCATAGGGTCTAGTGTCGCGAATAATTGGTTCTCCTCATACGAATCGGCCTCTGATAATTGATTGAACAACGTTGACTTACCGGCATTTGTATAACCGGCAAGCGCCATTTGGAAGCGGTTATTGCGCTTGCGGCGCGCACGGTAGCGCTCGCGGTGCTTCACGACGGCTTCAAGCTGACGCTTAATTTCATCAATCCGGCGGCGGATATGACGGCGGTCTGACTCAAGCTTCGTCTCACCCGGTCCTCTCGTCCCGATTCCGCCCCCTAAGCGGGAAAGCTCTGTCCCCTGCCCGGCAAGGCGAGGAAGCATGTATTGCAGCTGAGCAAGCTCGACTTGCATCTGCCCTTCCTTCGAGCGGGCGCGCTGAGCAAAGATATCCAAAATCAGCTGGGTTCTGTCGACAATCCGCACACCCAGCTCCTTGCCAAGATTGCGGATTTGACTTGGGGAAAGCTCATCATTAAAGATGACAACATCAGGCTCGAGCTCTTCCACGAGCGGAATCAGCTCATCCACCTTTCCCTTCCCTATGTATGTCGCCGGATGGGGCTTGACGCGCTTTTGTGAAATCGTCACCAATGCCTTTCCTCCAGCTGTCTCAGTCAAGGACTCAAGCTCGTCCATCGAGTACTGGAATCGCTCATCCTCCACACCTTCTCTTTGACAGCCGACAAGTATCGCTTTTTCATATGTTTCTTCCATCTGTTCACTTCCTATATACGATGTCATTTTCTTATCATACCAAAAAAATAAACCGTTCCAAACCTCCAAAGTAGGTGATATTATAAAATAGTTCATTTTTTAAGGAAAAAAAGAGGGATATAGATGAGTTGGGATTTATTAAGTATCATTGGGACAATTGCCTTTGCCATCAGTGGTGCACTTGTCGCTATGGAAGAGGAATATGATTTGTTCGGCATTTATTTATTAGGGTATGTAACAGCGTTTGGAGGAGGGGCGGTCAGAAATATCCTGCTCGGAATTCCCCTTGCCCAGTTGTGGCATCAGGACCAATTATTCTTGATTGCCTTTATCTCGATCGGATTGACCTGCCTCTTCCACCGGTCACTGCTTCCCCACTGGAATAAATGGGGGAATTTCTTTGATGCGATCGGCCTCAGTGCATTTGCTATACAAGGAGCTTTGAAAGCTGTAGAGATGGATGCGCCAATTGTGGCAGTCACATTTGCGGCCATTCTTACCGGAAGCGGCGGCGGCATCGTCCGAGATGTACTGGCAGGACGCAAGCCCATCTTGCTGCAATCAGAGATTTACGCCATTTGGGCTGGGATTGCCGGGCTTCTCATCGGCTTTGGCCTATTGACGTCCAACATACAGCTATTAATTCTATTCCTAATCGTCACGGCCCTTAGGATGCTGTCCTACTTAAACAACTGGCAGCTGCCAGTTGTCCGGATGCAAAAAAGCAGCGATTAATCGCTGCTTTTTTATTGTTCCTCTGATTCAAAATCCAAATCACTGCTCCTGAGTGTCATTAATTCCTTCCGGTCATATTGATCACTCATCAGAAGGCGCATCGCCTGGGTTCGAATGGCCCGTTCTATGATATTACGAATATATCGCCCATTCGAGAAGGTTGACAATCTAAGAATACTTGTTAATGCATACAAATGTTCACGGAGCTGCCTGCTGGCATCGAGTGAAAAAGCATACTGCCTCTCTGCGAGCATTCTTGAGGCAATCTCCATTAATTGATCAACCGAGTAATCCGGGAAATCAATCACGATAGGAAAGCGCGAATGGAGGCCTGGATTCAAGGTGAGGAAATGATTCATTTCCTGCGAATAGCCTGCAAGAATCAGGATGAACTCATGCTGACGGTCCTCCATATGCTTGACAAGCGTATCGATCGCTTCCTTTCCAAAGTCCTTCTCTCCGCCTCTCCCAAGCGAATAGGCCTCATCCACAAATAGAATGCCTCCAATCGCCTTCTTTACTAGGTCACGCGTCTTTTGTGCAGTGTGACCGATGTACTCCCCGACAAGGTCTGCCCGCTCCGCCTCTATTAAATGCCCTTTGGATAATACATTCATTTTCACGAATAATTTCCCAATCAGCCTCGCCACCGTTGTCTTCCCTGTTCCCGGGTTCCCCTTAAACATCATATGCAATGCTTGTTTTTGCGTTTTCAGACCAGCCTCTTCTCTTTGCTTATTCACATAGATCCACGCATATATTTCCTTGATCACACGTTTCATTTCCTCCATGCCGACCAATTCATTCAGTTCTTCCTCTATTTCCTTTAAAGCAATATGGTGGGAAGGAATTTCCCGAGTTGGTATCGGCGCTGATATGAACGGCTTCTCAAGCTTCTTTGAGTGGTCATTCTTTAACACGACGTTGATTTGTCCATTATTTCTCACGCGCATCGGCTGCTTTTCCACCTTATCACCTCATTATGCCAAGGCTTCTCCTCTTCTTTTCGACAATTCTTAGTCAGAATCGGACACCAGCCCTCTTTATCTTACATAGAAATTGCTATTTCTCCGGCGCAGGCAGCTCCATTGTCACATTCTGCGCTTTCCCGGAAAATAATTGCCTTCTTTTATATCTATTCCCCTGGAGCCAAATAAAGACGTAAAAGATGCTCCTTACTCCCAATCTTCCATATAACCAAAAAACAGGCCCAGGAATATTCCTGGAACCTGTTTTTTCTATCAGTCCTTAACCTTCAAGGTCAATTTGTACATTTTTTTGAGGAGCAAAAGTAGAAATCGCATGCTTATACACCAGTTGCTGCTTACCCTCTGTTTCGATTAAGACAGTGAAATTATCAAAGCCCTTGATAAGCCCTCTTAACTGAAACCCGTTTAATAGGAAAATGGTAACAAAGATGTTTTCCTTGCGAAGCTGATTCAAAATTTGATCTTGAATGTTAATTCCTTGTTTCATTATTTTTGCCTCCTCATTTCTCTCTATATTTATCTATTCGCTTTTAAGCGCAGCATTCCTGCCACATAAGCGGATATTTCTTCTATTTTATCATCGATATGGTCTATATCGGACATATCGAACCAATTTACATCCATTTTATTACGAAACCATGTAAATTGTCTTTTTGCGAACCTTCTTGTGTTCTGCTTAATAGCTTCTGATACTTGTTCTATTGTTTCTTTCCCTTCAAAATATCCATTAAACTCCTTATAGCCAATCGCCTGCAAGGATTGTGTTTCCATTAATCCACGGTCGTAAAACCTCTTGACCTCATCGACTAAACCAGCCTTCATCATGATATCAACTCGCTGATTGATTCGGCTGTACAACAAATCCCGCTCCATCGTCAATCCAATGACGGCTGCATCGTAATTCTCCGTTTTGTCCGCGGATTGCTGCTGTTCACTGAAACGCACACCTGATGTGTAATAGACCTCAAGCGCCCTAACGACCCGCTTGACGTTATTAGGATGAATCTTCTCAGCCGCTTCCGGGTCAATCTCTTTCAAGGTCGCATATAAAGCGTCCCGTCCCTCTGTTTCAGCTTTTTCTTCCAGTTCAGCTCTGATTTCGGGGTTTGCAGCGGTTTCCGGAAATTGATAATCATAAAGCACCGATTGAATATAAAGTCCCGTTCCGCCTACGATAATAGGGATACGCCCCCTGCTCGCAATGTCTGCAATCTCCCTTTGGACTGCTTCCTTGAATTCATAAACCGTATAGGATTCGCCTGCTTCCCTCTCATCAATTAAATGATGCGGAATACCTTCAGCCTCATCTTCACTGATTTTTGCTGTCCCGATATCCATCCCTTTAAAGATCTGTGCAGAATCTCCACTGATGATTTCTCCATCAAACCGCTTTGCCAGTTCAATCGATAGCTTGGTCTTACCAACCGCTGTCGGTCCGATGATGACGATTAGTTTTTGTTTATCCATATGTATTTCTCACTGCCCTATATCTTTTTTATTATCTTACCATAAAACGGGATATGAACGAATAATGTTAATGGATACCTGTCCATTATGGACAGCAGATTTTGATAATATACCAGCCGATTGAAGAAATTTTATCATCGCTGGGACTGAGGACCGTTGCCCATATCCTTGAACTTTGTTACCTTTTCAAACATAGAGCTGTTAATTATGCGAAAGGGAGTGATTGTCATTGATTCACAGGCTGTTCCAGGAAAGTGGTTTCTAGGTAAAGCTCCAGACGTCCGCACCCCGTCTTATCCGCCAATTGTTTTTGTTCAAGGAAGAAACAGTTCAGCCAGCAGCTGGAATGAAGAAACGATCTACCACGGTTTAAATGATATGGAAAGAATCGCATGTTTGGCCGGGTATCAATCCGTTTTCGTCGAGCTCTATGATTCTGAAGGCAAAGGATCACGCAGTCAATGGGATAACGGAAAGTTACTTTCTACTATATTAAAAGAGATTTCAACCTATTTTGGGCAAAAGCTTAATATCATTGCCCATAGCAAGGGCGGAATTGATGTGCAAGCAGCTCTCATTCACTACGACGCCTATCCGTACGCCGGCCGAGTCCTAAGCTTATCTGCACCACATAAAGGATCTCATTTAGCTGACTTATCCTACAGCTGGTATGCCTCCTGGCTTGCCGAATTGCTCGGCCAAAAGGATGATGGCACGTTTTCCCTTCAAACAGGGGAAATGACCCATTTCCGCTCCCTGACCGATCAAAATAAAAACATAAATAAAAACACCTATTTCACTGCAGCCGGAGCTAGCCGCGGTCCTGCCTTTTCAAGCTTATCCTTAGGCGGAGCCTACCTATCCTCCTACGGGGAGAACGACGGCCTCGTAAATGTGTGGAGCACGGTGCTTCCATACGGAAAACATTTATTCACAGATCAAAGCCTTGATCATGACAGCATCCGAATTGGGTCGCGCTTCTTCTCAAAAGCAGAGCCTTTCTTAAAAAGCACAGAACCTTCCTCTATTCTAACAAAAGGACCCATTCCAGAAGAATCCCTTGAAACGGAAGCGAACCACATCATCCGCGGCGGACCGCTCCCTGCCGGACAGTTTGTCAAGCTCTCCTTTTCGATCGAAAAAGAAGCGGAAGTCACCCTTTTTACGATGAGCGCTGACAAAGAAACCAAAGTGACCCTTCGCTCCCCCTCCGGCACGATTATTCCAGCACAACAACCTATTGCTCTGCCGGAGAAATCGTATTTCGGAGGTGCATGGCTTCATCCTTTTGAACTGGACCATGCAGAGCCGGGTACTTGGGAGCTTTCCTTGCAATCCTCCAAGAATGACGCATTCCTATTTATCGGTAACATCCACCTGCCAAGCCCAGTACAAATCATCCTGCCCGCCTTGACAATCATGAACTCAAAGAAAAAACTCCTACTCAGGAGCCAATCAAGTAAGACAGCTATTTACAGCTGCCAATGGAGAATGATTGACCGAAGCGGCACCCTCATCCATGAATTTACCACTAAAGCCCAAGGGGCAGCACAGCACCCTCTCCCTTCCATCACAAAGGAAGGGACCTATAATATTACCGTAGATATCGAAGGAACAACCGAGCAGGGTACGCCTTTCACAAGGACAACCGTCCGTTCTATCTATCTTACACCATAGAAGATTCAATCCATCCAATTCTGGGTAGGATTAATTGTAACTACCCCATATTTCCATTAAAATAAAAGGAAGTAAACTATTGGAGGAACCACTATGACGGAAGAAACAAAAGAAACAAAGGAACCTTTCTCATTAGGAAAATATATCGAAAAAGCCAAATCAATCTTAGGAAATACTGAGAAATCAAGTGAACTGCTAGACGATGCAAACAAAAAATCATCGAAGAATCGCAGCTCTCTCGATGGCGTATGGGAGCCGCTACAGCTCCTCTTCAGCATGTTCCGCTCCTATGCCAAAGGAGAGTATACAGAAATACCCACCCGCTCCATCCTGGCCATCATCGCAGCTATTCTTTACTTCGTGACACCGATTGATGTCATACCAGACTTTATCTTTGGGCTTGGTTTTGCGGATGATGCTGCCGTTATCGCCTTTACGGCAAAGCAGGTGAAGGATGATTTGGAGAAATATAAGCTTTGGAGTGAAAAACAGGAGAACACGATTGAA
>NZ_JBJEFJ010000144.1:24021-37037 GCF_051873915.1 Pradoshia sp. | reverse complement strand
ATATTGACAACAGGATGAAAGCCCGCTGGAAATTTTTCCGGCAGGCTTTTTTCTTTTGATGGCCTGCCGAACCAGGGCTCTTTGCATTGATTCTCAGGCGTTTATTGATTGGGACAGGCAAAGACCCTCCAAGAGTATTTGCCGCCGTCTGAGAGGGTATGAAACGCCTTAGACGACGAGTGCGCTGTATGGAATCTATTGTTAGAATTGCGTCTCTCCTAAATGTTAAAAATTTTCGTAAATTCAGGGATATAACTTTTCCAAAATTGGTTTTTAAAGTAAAATAGGGAGTGGTATTGTAAACTATTGTCATATGCGGCTGCATAGGGGAGGGGAGCTAATATATGAAAAACAATGCGGTAATGCCATATATCATTATTATGGTTCTTGGTCTATCACTCGTCTTTTTCCTTTCAATCAAAGGCATTGGGGATGCAGATAAGATGGCAAAGGAAAAAGAAGGAAATGAGAAAACGGAAGAGACAGCAAACAATGATAAGCCAGAAGATATTTATAAGAATCAATGTTTGAGCTGCCACGGTGGTAATTATGAAGGCGGCGCCGGTCCTGCTTTAATCGGAGTGAAGGACAAGGAATTGATTAAAGACCGTATTGTTAATGGTAAGGGCATGATGCCTGGAGGACTCGTACCAGAGGATAAGGTCGATGAAATGGTTGAATTTATTGCCGGGCTGGAATAGGACAGTCTGACGGTATAAAGGAACCAAGAAAAGAAGAGACATCCTGATGGATGTCTCTTTCTTTTTCAGTTCCATCGAATTCAGCTGAACATATCCTGCCGAGTGAACACGAGAAAGGCAATTAAGAGGGAGGCTAGTCCCCAAATGGCAAGGATCATAAGGGAGAAGTCGAGTGTAAGCCCCTCGACCATTGGCAGGTTCCCGGATAGATAGTCTGTTAAGTCGAGATTGACACTGAAGATATATTTTGCACCGGCCCATGCACTCGCAAATCCCTTCAGAATAGCACCGGCAATAAGAGCAGCAAACATGATACCCATCCCGATTGAGGTGTTTCGGACAAGAACGGATACCATAAAGCTGATGGTGCCTGTAACTACGCCGACGAACCAAGAAAGCCCGGCAGACATGAGGATATACTGCCATTGAGGCACCAGCTTGATGGATTCTGTTACTAATGTGCCATTTTCAATGGCAAAGCCGGTCGCAACAGGAACCTTTAATCCATCGAAATGAAAGAACAATCCTGCTAATAAGTAGGAGAGCCCGATTACGAGCAGGATGATAAGAGAGACGGAGAGTAAAAGGGTCACATACTTGCTCAAGAGAATTTTCCACCTCTTAATGGGACGGGTGAGAAGAATCTTGATTGTTCCGTCACTCCGTTCACCGCTGACAAGGTCAATCGCAATGATCATAACCAGAAGGGGGATAAACATCGCAATGCCTTCATTTAAGAATTCGCGTACAAATGTCGGTGCTCCAGGTGAGTTGGGATTGATGTCATGGTCAAGATAATATTGCTGCTGATCAATCATGACCGTAAGCTGATTCTTCCACTCTTCCGGGATTCCGCTGCTTTGAAGCCGATTTTGGCTGTCAACAATACTCTGCTGAAGGACAACCCGCCAATCATCCGTGCCCAGCCTCTTCTCTCGCTGTTTCATTTGTGCATCTTGTGCATAGATGAAGATTGGAATAAGGACAAGCAGTATGAGAATGATGGCTGCCAGCCGCTTTTTTCTGTATAGCTTTTCCATTTCATTGAGAAGAAGCTTTGCAAATTCAATCATGCTTGTTCCTCCTTCGTCAAATCCATGAATAATTCTTCAAGTGTAAGCGGCTTTTCCTGAACAGTATGAACGTCTATCCCGCCTTCGACCAATCGGCGTGTGCACTGGCTGACATTCATAGAGGGGATTGTACAGAGTATACGGTCCTCTTTTCTGACGGCATCCTGAACCACATTCATTTGTTTCAAGAGGGATAGTGCCTCCTCAACCGGGGAAACCTTCCATTCAATGCGGTCGCTTGATGTGCCGAGGAGTTCCCTTACCTCTGCCACGGTGATCATTCTTCCTTTATTGATGATGGCTACCCGGTCACACATGAGCTGAATCTCACTTAATAGATGGCTGGAGATGAATACGCTGATGCGCTGCTCAACAACGAGATTTCTAACGAAGGTGCGCAGCTCCCTAATGCCGGATGGGTCAAGACCATTTGTTGGTTCATCAAGAATCAACAGTCTGGGATTGCCAAGAAGTGCTTGAGCAATTCCGAGCCTTTGCTTCATTCCGAGAGAATATGTTTTCACTTTTTCATGGATTCGCTTTTCTAATTGGACTTGCTTGACGATTTCATGAATCCGTTCATCTGTAATATCCCCAAGCATCCGCGCAAATTGCTTCAGGTTTTCCCAACCAGTTAAATACCCATACAGCTCAGGGTTCTCTACGATGGAGCCGACTTGGCGCATGGCCTTTTTGAAGGAAGTGCGTACATTATGTCCGCCAATGCTGATTGTTCCGCTGCTTGGCTGAATGAGACCAACAAGCATCCGAATGGTCGTTGTTTTTCCAGCTCCATTTGGTCCAAGAAAGCCGAATATCTCACCTGGCTTGACGGAAAAACTCACATCATCTACTAATTTCTTTCCCTTTATCTCCTTTGTCAGGTGTTCTACATTCAATACGGGCTCCATGTCTTTACTCCTCTCTCAATTGCTGTTGGCTCACGATGGCTTGCGTCAGCCGTTCGGCAATGGCTTCATAGCCTTTTGCGTTCGGGTGGAAGTGATCAGTATAAAGGAATTCCTTCACTTGACCTTGAAATAAATCAAAGACAGGAATAATGACGAAGTTCTTATATTCGGAGGCGAGCCTTTGCAGCTGGTAATTCCAATCAATGACGAATTGAGAGGTATCACCGAGGATCGTTAAATCCTCAAATGGGTTATATAGGCTGATCCAATAGATAGGAGCGTCTTCATTCTCCTTCCGCAGCTCCTCCAAGATTTGGCGGCTGTTGGCTTCGAATGTTTCTGTATCTGGTTCATAGGCGGCTAAATTCTCAGCCGTCAATCCTTCTACCCCGGGGAATAAGTCATTGCCTCCAATCGTCATGACGATAACATCAGCTTTCGACACAGCATGCTTGGCTCCAGATGTTTTTAGGAGAGAAGCCAAGTCGGCTGTTTTTGCTCCGGTTACCGACAAATTGGCAAGTGAAATATCTTGGCCATATTCATCTTTCAATGTATGGGTTAGTCGTTTTACATATCCTTCACCAGAATCATCCCCAATTCCGCGGGTAAGCGAATCGCCAAGGGCCACGATGGAGAGCTTGCCGTCGTCTTCTGGCTTTTCATGGGCTTCCTCTTCTTTCTCGTAATTTGCATTGTCCAGTCCATTTGGCTTTAAAACGGCTGAGGCCGCCTGAAGAAAACCAATAAGGAGGAGAACAGAGACAATGAGCCCTGTGGTCAGCAGGAAAACAGACATCCACCATTTCTTCATCTATAACACCTTCTTTAAGATTTGATGATGCTTCATTCTACTCTTAGTTTAAACGTGTCTACTATTATTAAACCAAAATTTTCCGTATGAGTGAAACGGATGAACTGGGAAGGAAAGACCTTTGCATTCATAGGAGACTTTTCTTATACTAAAGAAATCAATGATACATAGAGTGGAGCATAAAAGATGAATGTAGATAAATTATCAAAAAGACTTGAACGAGTATCAACATATATTCCTGGCGGTGCGATCTTGGCAGACATCGGGTCTGATCATGCTTATTTGCCTTGTTACGCGATTAAAGAGGGCATTGCTTCTCAGGCCATTGCAGGAGAGGTAGTAGAAGGGCCTTTTCAATCAGCGGTCGCTCAGGTAAAGGAATCAGGTTTAGAGAAGCAAATTGCCGTCCGTAAGGGGAATGGCCTTGAAGTGCTGACCGCAGGCGAAGCAAGTGCCATTACCATCTGCGGAATGGGCGGCTCCTTGATTACCCGTATTTTGGATGAAGGAAAGGAAAAGTTCTCAGGTAAGGAACGTCTTATCCTACAGCCGAATATTGGGTCACAATTTATTCGTGAATGGTTGATGCATGAGGGCTGGGAATTGATTGCCGAAGAGATTCTTGAGGAAGACGGCAAGATTTATGAGATTTTGGTCGCTGAAAAAGGAGAACCCAAGAAGCCGTATAATAATCAGAATACAGAGGCAGCACTTCTCATGGGACCATATTTGCTTAAAGGGCAGAATGATGTATTTAAGAAGAAATGGAACCAGGAATTGACGCACTGGCGCAGAATTATCAAACAGGTCGAAGCAAGTGGGAATGAGCGCTCGATGGAGAAGAAAGAAGAGCTTTCCCGCTTGGTTGAAATCGTGGAGGAGGCACTTGAACGATGAAGATTCCAAACGGGTATGAGGTCATTCAATTATTTGAGAGCTTTTCACCGAAGTATTTGGCAGAGGAGGGGGACCCAATCGGTCTTCAGGTCGGGACTCTCTCGAAGAAAATCAGCAAGGTGCATGTCGCTTTGGATGTGACAGAAGAAGTCGTTGATGAGGCCATTACAAATGGGGCTGATATGATTTTGGCCCATCATCCACTTATCTTCCGTCCCTTAAAGAAGATTGATTTCAGCCATCCGCACGGAAGGGTGATTGAGAAGCTGATTAAGCATGATATAACCCTGTATGCCGCTCATACAAACTTAGATGTAGCGGAAGGGGGCGTGAATGATATGCTGGCGGCTGCCCTGGGGCTTCAAGAGCTGACACTTCTTTCCCCAACCTATAGGGAGGGCTTGAAGAAATTAGCTGTCTATGTCCCAAAAGAAGCGGAGGAAAAGGTTCGGGAAGCACTCGCCCGCGCTGGAGCTGGCAACCTTGGACATTACAGCCATTGCAGCTTCTCAGCTGAGGGAATCGGCCGCTTTAAGCCTGATGAACAGGCCAATCCGCATATCGGTACAGAAGGTGAGCTTGAGATGGTGGAGGAAGTAAAGGTCGAAGTCGTTGTGCCGGGCCCGCTTGCTTCTAAAGCGGTACGAGCGATGCTGACTGCACACCCGTATGAAGAGGTGGCCTATGATTTATATACGCTCGATAACCAAGGAGTAAAGGAACTTGGATTAGGACGCGTGGGTGTGCTGCCTGAAACGGTCACATTGGGTGAATTTGCTGAACAGGTGAAGAAGGCATTTGAGGTAAGCACGGTGAGAGTGACTGGCGACCTGACGGCTGCGATTAAGAAAGTCGCTGTCCTTGGCGGAACAGGGGATAAATTCGTGCGGACAGCTCAATTTAAAGGAGCGGACGTGTTTGTTACAGGGGATATTTATTACCATACGGCCGTTGATTTCAAGCAAGAGGGCATGAATATCATCGACCCAGGTCATAATGTCGAGAAAATCATGAAAAAAGGGGTCGCCTCCAAAATGACCGAGCTTTGTGAACAAGCGGGATTTGAGGTGGAATGGATTCCATCTGTTATTGATACAGATCCTTTTCAGGTAGTGTGAGATAAAAAGCAGGAATAAAAGAGGCCATGAATGAGGTTGCAGTGACCGAAAGTTAGATTATAGACTCTAACTTTTTGGGTGCACATCATTCATGGCCTTTACTATTTATCCTTTAACCTTTACTTTTGGCAAAATCTTAGATAATGGAACTTGTTTTTCATGCTTCCATGTAGAAGGATCATTTGCATCAAATTGCTCAAGGAATGTGATGACTTCCTTCGTAATTGGGGTTGGTGTGGACGCACCGGCTGTCACGCCGACTTTCTCGGCATCCTTAATCCAATCGATGTTCAGCTCACTGACGTCAGCGATTCGGTAGGCAGTTGTTCCCGCGATTTCTTCGGAAACCTGCGCAAGACGGTTCGAGTTATTACTCTTCGGATCCCCGACAACAATCACGACATCAAGTCCTTTAGCCTGCTCAGCGACAGCCTCCTGGCGAACTTGAGTCGCCATGCAGATTTCTTTATGAATCTCAGCGCATGGATACTTTTTCTTCACTTCTTCGATTAAATCAGCTACATCCCATTGGCTCATCGTCGTTTGATTCGTCACGATAATCTTATCATTATCAAGGGAAAGCTCATCGATATCCGCTTTGCTTTCAATTAAATGAACGATATTCGGAGCGACGCCGACAGCACCTTCAGGCTCTGGATGACCCTTCTTCCCGATGTAAATAATGTCATAGCCTTCTTTTTCTTTCGCCTCAATCAGGTCATGGGTTGCTGTGACATCCGGGCATGTAGCATCAATCGTTACGAGCCCTTTTTGTTTGGCAATCTCGCGTACCTCTGGAGAAATACCATGGGCAGTGAAGATAACAGTGCCTGAATTCACCTTCTCGATGATTTCTTTACGGTCCTTTCCATCAAGCGTAATGATGCCCTCTTGTTCAAATGCTTCAGTCACATGCTGGTTATGAACAATCATGCCTAAAATGTAGATTGGTCTTGGTAATGTTTTATCTAAAGCGGCATTTCGGGCGATGACCATCGCATCAACCACGCCGTAGCAATATCCACGAGGGGAAATCTTAATTACTTTCATGTAGAATATACAGCCTCCTTACTCATCGCACCCTGTAAATGGGAGCGTATTCTCCTTATTATAATCGAGTGCACGTAAACTTACAAAAAAAGAAATTGCAGGGGTTATTAAGATAAGTGCTGTCAGTACGTCTCGTCCATGCAAAAAAATGCCCTGCATGCAGGGCATTTTTTGTTAAATGAATAGCTTCGGAACAGATGGCTTAGATTCTGTCCTTTTAGACGAGTTAGTTTTGACTTCATCTTCTTTTGGCAAAGAAGTTTCTGCTGCAACGGTTTCCGTTGATTCAGCAGCTGTTTCTTCTACAGCTGCAGATTCCACGGCAGCTGAGGTATCCTCGGCTTCTGTGGAAGAAGCGCTTAACCCTCTATACATTTTCCACATGGATGGCAGGTTTTTGATCAGCGGCCCATACTGCTGGACTTGGCGGACCATCGGAACGATACGCTCACCTGCGGCCAGTACCTTTTGTGTTCCATTCATGATGTTCGTCAAGGAGGATCCTCCTTGAGCAGCTGCACTTGCAGCGCCCGTAACGGACCGGGCGGCTGTTGCTGCATTTCCAGCGGCAGCCCCTCCGCCTCGGCCGAATAAGGATGATAGAATTCCACCTGAACGCTGGGCCCCGGCGGCAGCCCCTTGAGCTTGACGGGCAAATAATCCTCTAGCACCAGTTGCTCCAGCATTATTTGCGGCTCCCATCATTCCCCTTGGACCCATACCCATACCAGGCCGAATCATGCCTCCCCCGCGTGGAGGAAGGAACATGGGTGGTCTCATTGGCGGCATTTGTTCGCCTCCTTTCTCTCTGTATATCAATCGCGAAGTGTAGTCTTGCGCGGTTCCTTATATGGTATGTCGGACAAGTGTGGATAAGTGCCTCAGCAAAGAAGAATAGGCTTTTAAACCGTGAAAAACTTGTGAATACTGGTTAACATAAGGTAATATGAAAAGGATAATAGGATATGTGTTAAGCATGTTGAGAAAGTTGGTTAAAAATGAGTTCATTTACATTATTTAAATTGCCGGACCATCTAATGGAGGCTGTTGAGAAGGTTGGTTTTAAGGAACCGACAGTCATTCAAGAGCGGGTCATTCCTTCCGTACTAAGCGGAAAGAGCATCATCGGCCAGTCACAAACAGGGACTGGAAAGACGCATTCTTTCTTGCTGCCCATCATTGCACGCATTGATGTGGAGGAATCAGCCGTACAGGCAGTCATTACAGCTCCGACTCGGGAGCTTGCCTCACAGATTTACAAGGCTGCGACAGAGCTGAACGAAAAATTTCCGGAAGACAAACAAATTCATATAAAAAGCTATGTGGGAGGTACTGATAAGCAGCGTTCCATTGATAAGCTGACTGTACAGCCGCAATTGGTTATTGGTACACCTGGACGTATTAAGGATTTAATTGAGGAAAATGCTTTGGTCGTTTATTCAGCCAATATACTGGTTGTTGATGAAGCAGATCTTATGATTGATCTTGGCTTCATGGAGGACGTGGATAAGGTGGCAGCAAGAATGGCGCCGGAATTGCAGATGCTTGTCTTCTCTGCGACCATTCCAGAGAAACTGCAGCCGTTCCTTAAGAAGTACATGAATAACCCGAAGCATATTCAGGTTGATCCTAAGAAGGCATCAGTGGATAAGCTCGACCATGTTCTCGTGCCGGTGAGACATCGCGATAAAGCGAAATTGGTCAAAGAAATCTTAGAGCTTCAAAACCCGTTCCTGGCACTTGTGTTTGCCAATACGAAGCAGAATGCTGATGAACTGGCAGATGCCTTGCTTCAAAAAGGCCTTCAAGTCGGCCGCCTGCATGGCAATTTGCCGGCACGTGAAAGAAAGCGTGTTATGAAGGAAATTAACTCCTTGAAATATCAGTATGTGGTCGCGACTGATTTAGCGGCACGGGGCATTGATATTGAAGGAGTCAGTCATGTCATTAACTTTGAGATTCCTCAGGACTTGGATTTCTATATTCACCGCGCAGGACGGACCGCGCGTGCAGGTATGTCCGGTGTTGCGATCACCTTATTCGAGGAGACGGATGAACAAGCCCTTCGGAAATTAGAGTCCATGGGTATTAACTTCCTA
This sequence comes from Pradoshia sp., assembly GCF_051873915.1. Lineage (NCBI taxonomy): Bacteria > Bacillati > Bacillota > Bacilli > Caryophanales > Bacillaceae > Pradoshia > Pradoshia sp. The sequence continues at coordinate 28,374 of NZ_JBJEFJ010000144.1, read as the reverse complement.
AACCGAGATATCGTTAAAGGTGAATGGATTGAAATCGATGACCGTAATAAACGGAGAAAAAGAAAAGATACTTCTAAAGCGAAGGATGTTAAGAAATACGGACAATTCTCCAAGCATATGCGCAAAGTGAAACCTGGCTATAAGAAGAAAGTAAAAGCCGAAGTAGAAAAAATGAAGAAAAGAGAGAGACGCTTAAAGAAAAAATAGGGGGTACAGTCATTGACAGCATTGAAAATAGGTTCGCATGTATCAATGAGCGGAAAGAAAATGCTGCTGGCAGCAAGTACAGAAGCGGCATCCTATGGGGCAAACACCTTCATGATCTATACAGGTGCACCTCAGAATACGCGCAGAAAGAAAATTGAAGAGCTGAACATTGAAGAAGGCAGAAAGCATATGGAAGCGAACGGCATCAGTGATATCGTTGTACATGCGCCGTATATCATCAATATCGGCAATACGGTGAATCCAGCGACCTATCAGCTTGGCGTTGACTTCCTTCGCTCGGAAATTGAACGTACAGAAGCAATTGGAGCAAAGCAAATTGTCCTTCATCCAGGGGCTCATGTTGGTGAGGGCTCAGAGCTTGGCATTAAGAAAATCATAGAAGGTCTGAATGAAGTCATCATTCCTGGTCAGGATGTACAGATTGCTCTTGAAACAATGGCTGGTAAAGGATCCGAGTGCGGCAGAAGCTTTGAGGAGCTGGCGATGATTTTTGACGGGGTTACCCATAATGACCGGCTAAGCGTTTGCTTTGATACTTGTCATACACATGATGCCGGATATAATATCGTAGAGGATTTTGACGGCGTTTTAAATGAGTTTGATAAATTGATTGGCGTACAGAATATCAAAGTGCTTCATATCAATGACAGCAAGAATGAATGCGGAATGAGAAAGGACAGGCATGAAAATATCGGCTACGGCAAGATTGGCTTTAAGCCGCTTCATTACATTGTCCACCATCCGCAGCTTGCAGACATTCCAAAGATTCTGGAGACACCGTATGTCGGCACTGACAAGAATAATAAGAAGGCTCCATACAAGTATGAGATTGACATGTTAAAGGACGGGAACTGGACAGACTTCCAAGAGAAAATCCTTGGTCAAATGGTCGAAAGCTAAAAAACAGTCCCTGTGTAATTAGAGGCCAAATCATCAGAATGGTGATTTGGCCTCTCTTTTTGTTTAATTACCGGTCAGACTATAGAATAATTGTTCAATATGCTTTGCCCGCTCAGAGCCGACAATTTTCTCAATTTGTACGAGTAATTTTGCCCGCTCTGTTTGTTCAAAAATATTAACGGATTTTCCTTTTAATAAAGCAACGATATGATCGGCCTCAGTATTGGACAATGTTATTCCTTGCTGACGGGAAAAACTAAGCAATTCACTTGTTGTGATGCGATTTAATTTCATGTTAATGATCGTTTCGAATAGCTTCATTCTTCTCACCCCATAGTTACATTATGAAGAGGGATGGCTAAAATGAACCAAATCGACAAATGTTAAGTAAATAGGTTTACAATCACAGGCAGCTCCTGTATACTACTTTAGTAAATCGTAATCATTCTTATTAACGGGCGGGAGATTATGAAAGAAGAAATAATCAAATTAGACCATATAACATATAAATACGAACAAGAAAATGTCCTTGAGGATATCAACCTGATGGTCAGGGAGGGAGATTTCCTTGCTATTGTCGGACCAAATGGTTCTGGCAAGTCTACTTTATTAAAGCTGATACTAGGCATTAACAAAGTACAAAAAGGGGAGATCTACTTATTCGGCGAGAGAATTAACCGCTTTAAGAGCTGGGAACGAATTGGCTATGTCTCTCAAAAGGCCAATTCCTTTAATAGTGGATTTCCGGCAACGGTCGAAGAAGTTGTCGCCAGCGGCTTAACGAAGAAAATCGGCCTTTTCCGCTTCTATACGAAGAAGCATCGGGAAAAGGTCATTCAAGCCTTAAAGGAAGTTGGAATGCAGGATTTCCTGCACCGTACTGTCGGCGATTTATCAGGCGGTCAGCAGCAGCGTGTTTTTATTGCGCGCGCCTTAGTAAGTGATCCTGAGTTATTGATCCTTGATGAACCGACTGTAGGGGTAGACGTACAAAATGTATCTAACTTCTATGATCTCTTGTATGAGCTGAATCGGAACCTCGGCCTAACCTTAATTTTGGTTACCCATGATACAGGCACTATTACAGAAAAGGCGACTCATATTGCCTGCTTAAATAAGCGTCTCCATTTCCATGGTCATTCCCATGAATATGAGGAACTGAATAATCAGGATATGTCAGCTTTCTATGGTCATGATGTATACACATTGAAGCATGATCATTAATGTGGAGGAAATAGTATGCTAGCGATGTTTCAATATGAATTTTTACAAAATGCCTTTTTGTCAGGCTTAATTATCGGAGTAATCGCTCCTTTACTTGGGGTCTTTATTGTAGTTCGTAAGCTTTCTTTAATTGCGGATGCTTTGAGCCACGTGACCTTGACCGGGATTGCGGCAAGCCTCTTGTTAAGCAAGGAATTCCCGGGGACGTTTGCCAATCTGAACCCGCTCTATTTAGGAATGGGCTTTTCAGTTGGGGGCTCGCTGTTCATCGAACGTTTACGGAATGTGTATAAGCACTACCAAGAACTTGCTATCCCCATCATTCTTTCAGGTGGTGTGGGGTTAGGTGCGATATTCATTTCCATGGCGAATGGTTTTAATGTGGATTTATTCAGCTATTTATTCGGCAGCGTGAGTGCAGTCGGCCGAACGGACCTTTGGGTCATTAGTATCATTAGTGTAATTGTTGTCTTTACGGTGATTTTCTTATATAAAGAACTGTTTCTCTTATCATTTGATGAGGAGCATGCGAAAACCTCCGGCATTCCTGCCAAGGCGATTCATTTTATCTTTATCGTCCTTGTGGCTCTTGTGATTGCCATTTCAATGAGGATTGTCGGCGTTTTGCTTGTCTCAGCCTTAATGACATTGCCGGTGGCGGCTGCCTTGAAGGTGGCAAAGAGCTTTAAACAAACCATTTTCATGTCGATTCTGTTTGGGGAAATTGCCGTAGTAGGCGGACTGTTTACCGCTTATTATTTGAACCTGGCTCCTGGCGGGACCATTGTTGTCTTGGCTATTCTAGTCCTGCTTGTGACGATTCTGTTCAAGAAATGGCAAGTGAACCGATAAGGAGGAATTCTTATGGATGTTAAAAGAGCACTTCAACTGTTAAAGGACGAGGGATATAAATATACGGAGAAGCGCGAGGATATGTTAACCCTTTTCTCAAAGAGCAATCGGTATTTAACGGCTAAGGATGTCCTGGAACAATTAAAAAGTTCTTATCCGGGTATGAGCTATGACACAATCTACCGGAATCTATCCTTGTATGTAAAGCTTGGCATTCTTGAAGCTACTGAGCTTTCTGGGGAAAAATGCTTCCGTTTTGCATGTGAGGGGAACCATCATCATCACCATTTCATTTGCATGGAGTGCGGTAAGACGCGTCATATCGATGCCTGCCCGATGGAACAGCTTAAAGATGATTTAGGAGGCTACGAAATCTCAGGACATAAATTTGAAATTTATGGAACCTGTCCGGATTGTCAGCCTCATCATATGAATTAAGATTACAATGCCGTCAGGTGTGTTATGCACACCTGACGTTTTTTTATTGGAAAAGGAGCTAAAAGTGTTTGATACATCGAGCAGAATGGAACTCATTTATAAAGCGGAGGAGGATCCAATTGTAATCAAGATTAAGTAAAAGCATCTTGGTATATCAAAGGAAACGAAGGTGTATGAATGAGCACTTTGTTTCTGGCCAATTGGATGTTTACGGCTATCCATGAATTCAAATGGCTTGAGTAAGTGCGGTGAAGTGGTGATAAAAAAAGGCCGTTCAATATTTTTCTTAAAACAGCCTTTGTTAAGGGTATAAATTCGGTATTCCGAATGGAAAAAGGGTTGGAAGCACCCACAGAATGCCTAACACGATGGCTAGCAAAAGAGAGATGATTAGGCTGAATGTGCTTCTAAAAACCTGCTTTTTTTCATTCTTTTGTTCAAAGGGGAGTCCAACAACGCCGATAACAAATGCTGCTACTGCTAAAACCATTAGGTATAACGTTAAATCGTGATCGGTTGATGGGGTAAACAGATTTAGAGATATAAAAAGGAATAGGCAGACGACTGTCAGCACAAACGAGGTCTGGTTAGCGATTTCTTTCACATATTTCATAGGAACAGCCTTTCATTAAAGGTTATATATGGAAATATTTTACTAAATCAACCGATAACTGTAAATGCAAAAAATAGATGATGGTTATGATTTCGTGA
>NZ_JBJEFJ010000144.1:0-23921 GCF_051873915.1 Pradoshia sp. | reverse complement strand
AACAGTAAGGGAGGGAGGTGACCTCTCTTATACATGCGCAGCAAAAGAAAATGCCAAGCTAAAAGCAGATGTTTTAACTTGGCATTCATTCTTCTTATTCAGCTGTTTCCAGCCTCCAGCGGTCTACCCAGGCCTTAGCCTCGTTCCAGTCATGAACACGAATAACATTTTCTGGAATGGTCATTCGGTTGTAAGGGGCGTCAAATAAAATGACTGGAATACGGCATTCCTCGGCAATGGCGACGGCATTATCATGCTTATCCTCAAAGAAGAGGTCAACATCATGTTTTTTCGCTGAGGCAATCTTGTCATGGCTGCCGATCAATTCAATATGATGGTACATAAGGTCATGCTTATCGAACCATTGCTTCGTAACCGGGAGCAGGGTTTCGCTTCGGGCACTGATGAAATATAGCTCATAATGTTCCTTCCACTCATTCAGCACCTGACCTGCATAAGCAGCCATTGGCGATTCCGTATATATGCGGGGCTCAACCTCCTTGAACCATTGGTAAAATTCAAGGGGCGGGACATTCACAAAAGGGGTTAATTCATATTCTGTGATGTCATCAAGGGTCAGTTGAAGCTTAAAAGCCTCGTTTATGAAGGGGAGCAGGGATTTCTGACATGTGACGGTGCCGTCTATATCAATTCCAAAACGTTTTTGTTTGTTCATCACGGTATTCCTCCAAGTAATTGTACGATTGATCTCTTCCGCCGGTTTTTCTAAATTCTGTTTCTTTTTGCAAAAACTTCTCTCATGTCTTTAGGCTGATGCGAGAACACTAAGGAATGCTCCATTAACTTAAAGGGGGAGAAGGCCTTGTCCAAACGGAATGGAAGAATGGCTGCCTCGCATCGCAATATCACTTCGATGCGGTCAACGAATGAAAGACCAGCCGCTGAAGCCGTTCAAGAAAAGAAACAGGTCATTGGCTATATTGCCATTCTTCTGTCCATTATATCCTTATTTCTTTATCCCGTCATATTTGGTTTGATCGGTTTTTTGACAGGGATTACCGCAATTAAAAGAAGGATTCGAATCTTAGGGATTCCGGCAGTCATGATCGGGCTCTTTTCGGTTTTGGCGGGTTTATTCGTCTATCCCTTCTTTTAGGGGGCCAATAACGAAAAAAGGAGCTGGGAATCCAGCTCCTTTTCTTATAGATCTGTTACTCGGTTACGGATGCATTCGCCTGTTCTTTCTCAAGGCGCTGCTTTTCATAGTATTCCTCAGCCAAGATATCAATTTCTTTCTTCAATTCTTCAACCATTGTCGCTTCTGGTACCTTCCGGACAATTTTTCCTTTGCGGAATAGCAGTCCTTCACCTCTGGCGCCAGCAATACCGATATCAGCCTCTCTTGCTTCACCAGGTCCGTTAACAGCGCAGCCGAGAACGGCAACTTTGATTGGGGCTTTGATTTTTTGAATATATTCATCGACTTCATTGGCGATGGAAATTAGGTCTATCTCGATTCGTCCGCATGTCGGGCAGGAAATCAACGTTGCTGAGTTAGCGGAGAGACCAAATACCTTCAATAACTCACGAGCAACCTTTACTTCCTCTACAGGGTCTGCACTTAAGGATATACGGAGTGTATTCCCGATTCCTTTGCTTAAGAGGGCGCCTATTCCTGCCGCACTTTTTACGGTTCCGGAGAATAAAGTACCGGATTCTGTGATCCCTAGGTGAAGCGGATAATCGAATGTTTGAGCTGCTTTTTCATAAGCTTCAATAGCCAAGCGGACATCTGATGCTTTCATGGATACGATAATATCATGGAAGTCGAGGTCTTCAAGAATCTTAATGTGGTGAAGAGCGCTCTCTACCATGCCGTCAGCTGTTGGGTAGCCGTATTTTTCTAAGATCTTGCGTTCAAGGGAGCCGGCATTGACACCAATACGGATTGGAATCCCTTTTGCTTTAGCTGCCTTGACAACAGCTTCGACCTTTTCACGACGGCCGATGTTCCCTGGGTTGATACGAATCTTGTCGGCGCCGCCTTCAATGGCGATCAAAGCTAATTTATAATCGAAATGGATGTCAACAACGAGCGGGATATTAATTCGTTTCTTAATATCGGCAATCGCACGAGCCGCACGCTCATCCGGACAGGCGACACGTACGATTTGGCAGCCGGCCTCTTCCAAACGATTGATTTCAGCTACAGTTGCTTCTACATCATGTGTCTTTGTTGTGGTCATGCTTTGTATAATAACTTCATCGTTGCCACCGATTGTTAAGTGTCCCACTTTCACGGGGCGGGTTTTAGTACGATGTATTAATTCACTCACTGGTCATTCTCTCCTTTTAGGCGTATTGCCTTTATGCCGCAAAAGCATTTCTAGTTTATTGTATCAACGGTTGCCATCTAATTACAATTAAAGAGATTTCTCTTTAATAATCCTTTAGTTTGTATGTCTGTCCGATTTTAATCTCTTCAGGCTTTAACCCGTTATTTAAGGAACTGAAATCCTTGATGATTTGTTCGATAGGGACAGGAAGTGTCCCTTCCTTTTCTTCTATTAAGGAGATGACGGTATCACCGGGCTCCACTTTTATATTATAGTAGGTTTCATTTGTTTTATCCACAACGGCTGGAGTTGCTTTTGGCAAGGTTCCATATGTCAGGTCATAGTAGACGGAATAGATGACAATGCAGCAACCAAGGAAGATCAGTAATTTTTTGATCATATCTCTTCTCCTGCCTTTTCCCTTTTACTAGATTATATGCGGATAAGAGAGTGAATAGAATAGTGTTCTCTATCTTTTTGCTAAATGATAGGATAAAAAGAAAATGCCCGGCGCTTGTCCGGACATTTTCTTGAATGGTAATGGGTTCAGGCCTTCGGCTTCTTAGGAGCAGGTAATTCCTTAATAGCCATATAGAGCATCATCAGGCTGATGAACCATTTTACATAGAAGTCACCGATGACCGGCACTTGAATGAAATCCATGAAGGTGAAGAACACGACAGCGAGTGTAAAGCTGTATGCAGCTAGGCGCCATTGTTGGCCGAAGTTGGTCCTGCGGCCGAGAATAGAGGCGAATAAGCCGCCGAAATAAGCAAGCAGTGTCACTTCCAGGAATTGCAGGGCGGCTGTCATTAAGAACATGACAAGGATAACGAGTGCGACGATTAAGTATAGGGAAGCTTTCGCGTTTTCTATGTATTCACTGGCGGATTCATTTGTCAGACTTAGTCCTGGAACCATGGAATACTCGAGCTCTTGGGCTTGTCCGTTAACCAATAGAACGGCTTTATTCTTTAACAGGCCGACCGTCACATCGCTTGAAGTGTTCAAATCAGTGGAGTTTAACGTGCCAGTGCTGTCAAATTGAATCGTGAAATCTTCCTTTTTAATCAGCTGCGGGGCATCCATATCTGATGTTAATGTGCCATCCTTAATTTCAAACTTTGGAATGTCTGATTTCAATGCCGTGTTAAATTCGTCTACATTCGTCATGAAAGCCATCGTGAAATAAATGGCAAGTGGCAAGACCATAATGAATGTTAGGAAGAACACGTACAGAATTGTTTTACCTATGCCCTGGAAACGATATTTAGCAATATCCTTGGGCGAGTAAAGACTTTTAACTAATTGAGTAAAAATATTCATTTTGGCTACAACACCTTTTTTTAATGTCAATCTTTATTCTATCTGCCTGAGGTCGATATTACAAGGCAGTTCGCTCGGCAGTACAGAGGAGTTGGGGTAAACTAGGAGTATGGAGCGAAATAAAGAGGAGGTTATGGAATGGAGTGGATTTATTGGCTCATTATTTGGGCTTTGTTTATTGTGGGCTTTATCGGCCTGATCTTTCCCATTATCCCGGGGGTATTATGCATACTGGCGGGAATGCTTGCTTACGGGCTGTTCTTCTCCTTCGACCAGTTTAACTGGCTGTTCTGGGTCGTTCAAGGCATGTTTGTCCTATTATTATTTGGAGCGGACTATTTGGCAAATATATTTGGAGTGAAGAAATACGGCGGTTCAAAGGCGGGAGTATGGGGGAGTACGATTGGATTATTGGCTGGGCCATTTATCATTCCAGGCTTCGGTATTCTCATTGGGCCGTTTGCGGGTGCGTTCATTGCCGAGCTCTTGGTTCATCGGAAGCCCATCAAGACAGCGGCGGCAATCGGATTTGGTTCCGTTGTTGGCTTCGTGGGAAGCACCATCACGAAATTCATCATTCAAGTCATTATGATTGTTTATTTCTTAGTAATCATATAAACGAAAGACGTTTTTGTTGAAAATCAACGTAATGATTGTTAATCTAAAATTAATCACTTCGGTCAAATTGACATAATTGTCTGAAAGTGTTAATTATTGACGTAATTTTATTAGGAGGAATGTTAAAATGGCATTTTCTTTACCACAGTTACCGTACGAGTATGATGCACTTGAGCCTCATATCGACAAGGAAACAATGAATATTCACCACACAAAACACCATAACACATATGTGACAAACTTAAATGCGGCACTTGAGGGCCATGAAGATCTAGCTGGCAAGAGCCTTGAAGAATTGCTTGCTAATATTGAGTCTGTACCAGAAAGCATCCGCACAGCGGTACGCAATAATGGCGGCGGACACGCTAACCACTCCCTATTCTGGGAATTGCTTTCACCAAACGGCGGCGGTGAGCCGACAGGTGAACTAGCAGAAGCTATCGCAGCTAAATTCGGAAGCTTCGAAAGCTTCAAGGAAGAGTTTGCTAAAGCAGCAACTACTCGTTTCGGCTCTGGCTGGGCATGGTTGACTGTTAAAGACGGCGAACTTGAACTTTACAGCACAGCTAATCAAGATTCTCCATTAATGGAAGGTAAAACACCAATCCTCGGTCTTGACGTTTGGGAGCATGCTTACTACCTAAACTACCAAAACCGTCGTCCAGAATACATTGCATCATTCTGGAACATCGTGAATTGGGATGAAGTTGCGAAGCGTTACGCTAGCGCAAAATAAGAAAGCTTCCAAGCGTTTTGGATTAGGAGCATTTGCTTCTTCTCCAAAACGCTTTTTCTTTTGCCTGCTCTAGCTAAAATACATGGGCGAATTGTTAACTGCTGCCAAGTGAAAGATGCTTACATGTTCCGGATTACCTGCAGGGAAACTAACCGAGATAAAGGGGAGTTTTCAAAATGGGAATTCAAAATGATGTTATGAGCAGAATTAAGTCCAATAAGGAATTGTATATCCTGATATTGATTGGTGCGTTGTATTCATTAAGCACCGCCTTATCGAATACGTTTGTGAATGTTTATTTGTGGAAGCAAAATGAGGCGTTAATGGATTTAGGCATTTATAATCTGGCCGTTGTTATTTTGCAAGGGCTGGCGTTTCTGTTTGCGGGCGGACTTGCAAAAAAGGTCGATCGAATCATTATCCTGCGCATAGGGGTTTGTTTTCTTGCGTCATTTTATTTGGTGGTTCTTCTCTTCTCAAGCAACTCCAGGCTTTATTTAGTGCTGATTGGGAGCTTGCTGGGCCTTGGTTACGGCTTTTACTGGCTTGCTTATAATCTTTTGACCTTTGAGATCACCGAACCGGAAACAAGGGACTCCTTTAATGGTCTGCAGGGAATCTCAGGGTCTCTCGGGGGAATGATTGGTCCTTTTTTTGCCGGGTATGTGATCAGCAGCCTGACAGGTAATACAGGCTACTTAATCATTTTTGGTTTATCTCTTGCCTTGTTCGTCGTGGCCGTCGTCTGCAGCTTTTTTCTGAAAAGGAGAGCGGCAGATGGCAGGTATCAATTGCGGGACGTAATGGAGGAACGGAAGCAGAATCGTGATTGGAAGAGGATTACATATGCGAATTATTCACAGGGGCTGAGAGAGGGTGTGTTTGTGTTTATTATCTCAGTCTTTGTGTTCGTTGAAACAGGGAGTGAGATGGCGCTTGGCACCTTCACGCTCATCAGTTCAGGCATTTCATTTCTGGCCTATTTTCTTGTCAGCCGATACGTAAAGGTGAAACACCGGAAGATATCCATGTTCATCGGGGCAATCCTTCTTTACATGGCCATCGCCTTTCTTGTGTATCATGTATCCTACATTAAATTACTTCTATATGCTTGTTTAATTGCACTTGCTTACCCGCTGCTGTTTGTTCCCTATATGTCCCTGACCTATGATGTCATAGGGACGGCTAGGGAGGCGGCGTTATATAGAGTGGAGTATATTGTCATCCGGGAGCTGTACTTGAATGCTGGCAGAGCGACCTCCATTCTGGTATTCATGGCATTGATTTTGCTGACTCCAGAGCAAACAGGCATCAAAATTCTCCTTCTTGGAGCAGGGGCTGGGCATGTATTCGTTTACTTATTTATGAGGAAAGTGACTGTAAGAAATATTGATTGACTGGAATCTTTTACTTCTGTTAATCTGTATAAATTGATAATAAAATGAAAGGAAATGCAACTATGAAGGGATGGAGACAGTGAAAGTCAGAAAGAAAAAAAAGAAAAAACAACTACCTCTTCGTCTGAATATATTAATATTCGTTGTGTTTTTACTTTTCTCTGCGCTAATTCTTAGACTGGGAATCGTACAGATTGTCTATGGGGATGATTACAAACGGGAAATTGAGAAAACCGAGGAAGTGACGGTTCAAAACTCTGTTCCACGGGGAAAAATCTTTGATCGCAATGGACAGATTATCGTGGATAATCAGCCGCTTTATGCAATCACATATACACGTACCCAGAAAACATCAACAGAAGAGATGCTAGAGACAGCCGAGAAATTGGCTCAATTAATTGAAGTGAATACAGATAAGGTTCGTGAGCGGGACAAGAAGGACTTCTGGATCCTCTTGAATCCAACAGAAGCCAAGAATAAAATTACTGAAGCAGAATATAAGAAGCTGAATGACGGCAAATTAACGGATGATGAAATCTATCAAATGCAGCTTGATCGGATAACAGAGGATGATATTGACTTCTCTGAGGATGAGTTGGAAGTATTGGCCATTTACAGCCGCTTTATCTCAGGATACTACCTATCTCCGCAAATCGTTAAGAATAATGAGACCACTTATGAAGAAGTGGCGCGGGTTAATGAACATATCGAAAACCTTCCTGGTGTTGATACAACAACAGACTGGGAAAGGAAATATGCTTACGGAAGTACACTTAAATCAGTGTTGGGAAAAGTATCCACTTCAAGTGAGGGGCTGCCATCCGATAAAGCAAACTATTATTTGGCCCGAGGATACAGCCGTAATGATCGTGTCGGCACCTCATACTTAGAACAGCAGTATGAAGAAGTATTGCGCGGACAGCAAGAAAGAATCCGCAATGTGACGGATACCTCCGGCAATATAGTCAGCACCGAGATTATTACAGAAGGCCAGCGTGGAAATGATTTAATCCTAACCATTGATATGGACTTGCAAATGGCCACAGAGGAAATTATTGAAAAGCAATTGAAGGCAAAGACGGGTGCAGGAGATACGAAATACTTGGACCGTGCCTATGTTGTTGTCTCTGACCCGAAAACGGGCGAGCTTTTGACAATGGCTGGCAAGAAGTATTCAAGGGATGAAGAAACTGGAAAGATGAAGATGACGGATCATGCGCTTGGCACCTTTACTTCTTCTTATGCGATGGGCTCCTCTGTCAAAGGTGCGACCATCTTGACAGGCTACCAGACAGGAGCCATTTCACCGGGTCAGGTAATCCTTGATGCTCCGATGAAGATTAAAGGAACGCCAGTGAAGAAATCCTGGAAAACCTTTGGTAATATAACAGACATTGATGCCTTACGCGTCTCTTCAAACGTATACATGTTCAAAACGGCTATTATGCTTGGCGGCGGCAATTACGTTGAGGGAGGATCCCTTAGTGTAAAAGATTCTGCTTTCTCTACTATGCGAAGTTACTATAATCAATTCGGTCTTGGTGTGAAGACTGGACTTGATCTTCCTGGAGAGGTTGCCGGCTATAAAGGCATTACTCAAAATGCCGGTCTATTAATGGACTTTGCCATTGGACAATATGATACGTATACACCAATGCAGCTTAACCAATATGTATCCACTATTGCTAATGGTGGGAATAGGGTGAAACTCCATCTTCTCAAAGAGGTTCGAGAACCGTCTGACGAGGATGATGCACTAGGCAAGGTCGTTAAAGAGGTCCAAACGGAAGTGTTGAATACTTTGCCGATGAAGCAATCTTGGATTAAACGCGTTCAAGAAGGCTTTAGGCAGGTTACACAAACGCCGGGCGGTACAGCTTATTCCTATTTCAGTGGTGCTGCATATAAACCAGCAGGGAAAACAGGTACGGCTGAAGCCTTCTATGACGGGCCTAAGTGGGAAGTCGGTACGGTGCAGCCGGAAACGTATAATATTACCTTTGTGTCGTATGCACCGGCAGATAATCCAGAGATAGCCATCAGTGTTGTTGTACCATGGGCTTATCAAAGCACCGGTCACAAAATGAATCTGGAGATTGCCAAATCGGTTTACGAGAAATACTTTGACCTGAAGGCTGAGAGAGCCGGCACTAAAAAGAAATCAGATTCAAATGATGATGAATAAAAGAACACATAAATAAGCAAATTGGACACTTATATATGCCCCTCTTGAAGAGGATAGGACAAAAGGTGTCCAATAACTAAAAAGCTGAACTATTTTAAAGTGTAATTTAAAATAGTTCGGCTTTTTTGTTTAGCTCTGTTAAAGGTGAATATGGATAGGAGAATGCCGCCGTTACTCCTTGCTTAGATTAGCGGACAGGGGTGACTCCGCAGATGTGCCTAAGCACTCGTGGAGGCTCCCAGACCGCCGCTGGGTTTCGCCGCCTGCAACGAAAATCAACCCTTTAGATTAGCTAAGCCTTTAGGTTAATAAATTACAATGCAATAGTCGGTTTTCGACACTGCAAATTTAGTTATGTCCCAACCTCCTTTTACATTTTTGTCCCTCTAAATATGAACGGAGCACGATGATAACAGGATCTGAATCATCTATTTTCAATTTACAAATAATAATAAATATTTACATAACCTTTACATTTGATTAATGCCTGGTTTAAATTGCTTGTTTAATATAGAGACTGTAAGCGGTAAATGAAAACAATCAAGCAAACGGGAGGTCTTTGGTTATGTTTATGAAATGGAAAAAGGCATCTTTCTTCATGGTGCTAGTACTGATGAGCGGAGTACTTGCAGCATGCGGAAGCGATAGTGAATCGAATAATGGTGGTTCCTCCGGTGCAAACGGAGAAGAAATATCCGGTATGATCACAGCAGCTGGTTCAACGGCCTTGCAGCCTTTGGCTGATGAGGCTGCAAATGAATTCATGGCCAATAATCCTAATGTGTCCGTGAGCGTGCAGGGCGGAGGCAGTGGTACCGGCATTAACCAAGTAGCTAGCGGAGCCGTTAACATTGGTAACTCTGACGTTCCTTCAGCAGATAAAATGGAAGATGAAAAGCTTGCCGGTGAACTAGTTGACAATAAAGTATCCGGCATTGCCTTTGGAATCGTTGTAAATAAAGATGTAACCGTTGAAGACCTGACAATTGAACAGATTCAAGGAATCTTCTCTGGCAAGATCAAGAACTGGAAGGAAGTCGGCGGAGAGGATTTGGAAATCAATGTCGTCAATAGACCTGCTTCTTCCGGCACACGTACAGCATTTGAAAACACAATCATGCAAGATGTGAAGATTGATGACAGTATCGGTACAAACCAAGATTCTAACGGGGCTGTAGAAAATTCTATCAATTCCACATCCGGTTCCATCAGCTATTTGGCCATGAGCTATTTAGTTGAGGGCAAAGAAACAACATTGAAAACAGTCACCATTGATGGTGCAGAACCGACAACTGAAGATGTAGCAAATGGAAGCTATCCTTTCTGGTCTTATGAATACATGGTCACAAAAGGGGAACCAGAGGGAGCTGTCAAAGCATTCATCGATTTCATGATAAGTGATGATTTTGCCGGTAAGGTTGATGAAATGGGCTATATTCCAATGTCTGAATTGGAATAACTCATAGGTAAAAAATGCGAGGGGACTGGTCATTTTTGCCAGTCCTGTTACCGTGTTTAATTGGAGAGGAGCAGATTAGGATGAAAGGCCATAAGTCGATAAACTACTGGAAAAGTGAATATATAGGCCGAATCCTTGTTACTTTATGCGGGTTCGTGATTGTACTAACCACATTGGCAATCATCGTATTCATAACTGGTAAAGGAATTCAGTCATTTACTGTGAGCGGCATTTCACTATGGGAAATGATCAGTTCAACAAATTGGAGCCCGAATGACGGGCATTATGGAGCATTGATTTTCATTGCTGGATCCACGCTCGTATCAATGGGAGCTGTGTTAATCAGTGCCCCGATTGCCATTGCTTTAGCTATTTTTATGAATTATATATCTCCTAAGTTTGGAGAAAAGGTTTTACGGCCTGTATTGGAGTTATTGGTAGGAATTCCTTCCGTTGTTTATGGGTTATTAGGGGTGACCATTCTTGTGCCGTTCCTAAGAGACTCATTTGGCGGAGTCGGTTTTAGTTTGCTGGCGGGGACTATCGTCCTCAGCATCATGATTCTCCCGACAATTGCCTCCCTGGCCTCTGATGCTTTAAGAGGAGTGCCGCCGCAATTGCTGGAAGCTTCTTACGGCCTTGGCTCTACAAGATGGCAGGCAATCAGCCGTGTGGTGATACCAGCTGCGAAGAAAGGGGTATTAACAGGGATTGTCCTTGGGCTCGCACGTGCATTTGGTGAGGCGCTTGCCGTTCAAATGGTTATCGGGAACACGATTAAGCTGCCAGAAGCCATTACGGACCCAACGGCCACTTTAACAGGGATTTTGACAATGGATATGTCTAATACATTAAACGGGACAGCATGGAATAACGCTCTTTGGAGCTTAGCCCTGATCCTATTGGTTATGTCATTCTTGTTTATTATGATTATTCGTTTTATTGGGAATAGAGGTGGGACAAAATGATGAATTCGCGAACAGTCAATAAGATTTGGACAGGGATTTTCTACATCATAGCCATCTTTATTATCATTCTCCTTGGATTTCTCGTTTTTGAAATACTGAAAAGAGGCTGGGGATTTTGGGACCCCTCCTTCCTGACGGGAAGATCGAGCAATCTGGAAGCTGGCGGGGGAATAGGGTATCAATTATTTAATTCCTTCTACATGCTCATCATTACATTGATTATTTCTGTTCCTCTTGGTCTAGGGGCAGGTATTTATTTGGCGGAATACGCAAAACCAGGGAAGTTTTTGAACTTTATCCGTTTATGCATTGATACGATGGCGTCTCTTCCTTCTATTGTGGTTGGATTATTCGGATTGCTTGTGTTCGTAACGGCAACCGGATGGGGATATACCATTATCGGCGGTGCATTGGCCATTACCATTCTGAACCTGCCGAGTTTGGCGCGTGTCAGTGAAGGGGCGCTCTTGGATGTACCGGATAGTGTGAAGGAAGCTAGTCTTGGTGTCGGGGCAACAAGATGGCAGACGATCGTGAAGATTGCCCTGCCGACAGCGATGCCGCAAATTATTACAGGGGTTATCTTAGCGGCGGGCCGTATTTTTGGGGAAGCGGCAGCTTTGATTTATACAGCAGGCTTAACGACCCCCATCTTAAATACAGCCGCAGACTTAAGCAGTCCTGTGAACCCATTCAATATTTTCAGGCCGGCAGAAACATTGGCTGTTCATATCTGGAAATTAAATTCAGAGGGGATTGTGCCGGATGCTCAGGCAATTGCGACGAAATCAGCTGCCGTACTCATCATCATGGTCTTGATCTTTAATTTACTCGCACGCTTATTCGCAGCTCTGTTGCAAAAGCATTTCGAAGGCGGTAAAGGGAAGAAGAAAAAGAAAAAGCCGCAAGCAGCAGCTTAACGCTCGATAGTCTATGGAATCGATAGGGGGCAATGACATGATTGAACTGAAAGAAAAAATGCAGGAAAAGGAAAAGGTGCAGGTCATGCAAACAGAACAATCAAGCAAGGATAAAAAGCTTGTTTATGATACGAGAAATCTAAATCTATGGTATGGAGATAATCATGCCTTGAAAGATATTAATCTGCCAATTGAAGAAAATGAGGTTACGGCCATTATTGGACCTTCCGGCTGTGGTAAATCCACTTATATAAAAGTTTTGAATCGCATGATTGAATTGATTCCAAGTGTCAAGACAACAGGGGAAATTCTCTATAGAGGCAACAATATTTTCGACAAGAATTATCAGGTAGAGGAGCTGCGTAAAAGAGTGGGCATGGTTTTCCAGAAGCCGAACCCTTTTCCAAAGTCCATTTATGAAAATGTCGCCTATGGACCAAAAATTCATGGTGTAAGAAATAAAAAGGAATTGGACGAAATCGTGGAAAAAAGCTTGCGCGGTGCCGCTATCTGGGATGAAGTGAAGGACCGTCTTCATGAAAATGCCTATGGCCTATCAGGCGGGCAGCAGCAGCGTATATGTCTTGCGCGCTGTCTGGCAGTTTCACCGGATGTCATCTTAATGGATGAGCCGACATCAGCACTTGATCCAATCTCCACCTTGAAGGTTGAGGAGCTTGTTCAAGAGCTGAAAGAGAAATTCAGCATCATCATTGTCACTCATAATATGCAGCAGGCTGCGCGCATATCTGATAAGACAGCCTTTTTCTTGAGCGGGGAAGTCATTGAGTTTGATGAAACCGACAAAATATTCTCCACGCCAAAGGATAAGCGGACGGAGGATTATATTACAGGACGTTTCGGCTAAGGACTTATTTGGTGAAGGGAGAAGATAGGAATGGTAGTCAGAGAAAAATTCGAGGGTGAGCTTCAGGAATTAAAGGTCAATGTGGTACGAATGGGCGATATGGCTGTTACAGCACTAGATAAAGCCTATAAAGCACTTTTGGATAAAGATATTGATCTTGCCCTATCCGTACTAGACGAGGATAAGCGGATTGACAAGCTTGAAGAAGAAATCGAAGAATCAGCAATCTTAATGATTGCTAAGCAGCAGCCTGTTGCTTCCGATCTTCGTCACATCATCTCCGCGATTAAGATTTCATCTGAAATTGAACGTGTTGGAGATTATGCGAAGAATATTGCGAAGACGGCTATTCGTTTAGCAAAGGAAGAGCTTCCATTCCAGAATGATGGCGTGGCAGAAATGCATGGAATCTGTTTGCGGATGATGACGATGTTTAAAGAGTCCTATAAAGAGGAAAACCTGGCAATGGCTAAGGAGCTGGCAGAGCTTGATGACCGGCTGGATGAGCTATATGGACAGGTCATACAGTCTATCTTAAGTGTATCGCCAAAAGGAACAGATAAACATCATCAAAACTCTCAGCTATTATTCCTTGTTCGTCATTATGAACGGGCAGGCGATCACATTACGAATCTGGCTGAAGAGATTTTGTACATGGCTAAGGGAAGGCGCTATCACTTAAATGACTGATAACAGCTAAATGAAAAATCCCCCATACAGCACATGCAGATGCGGTGCAGTATGGGGGATTTTGATTTTATAAGACTGATGGTAATTTTTGGTGAATAAGTGCTTCCCATCCCTTATCCATAATGGAATAAACCACGGGGTGAGGCTGTCCGAATTCTGTCGTTTTCTCTGGGTCCCAGCCGGAATGAATAACAATTAGCTCTGTTTGTGCTGGAGATAGTTCCTTTAATTCAAAACGTAAATGCCAATCCTTTCCCCAATCAAAGGCGAAGAGCTCATTTGGTACCCATTCTGTCACGCGGCAGGGTGAATCGCCAAAATGGCCGGTATGGAGAAGGAAATTCTCCCCTGCGCTCTTATCAAGCGTGTTTTCCATCCACCAGGAGGCCAGTCCATCAGAGGTGGAGACTGCCTTCCAGACCTGCTCAATGGGTGAGCTGAGCAGGATATGCTTCCGTATTTCTTTTATATTTGTTTCTTTCATTGTTATATCCTCCAAAATAGAAAAATCCTTTATAGATTGTAGTATCTCAAATCAGAAGGGAGAAAGGAAAGGGAATATGTTCCGTAAATGGAGATGGTTTGAAAAAGGATGTCCGAGGATAAAGGAAACAAAACGACTGTTTGAAGGGAAGATGGACCATGCAAGAACGAAAAACAATAAAGATTAATGATGAAGAAATCAGTTATTTTCTAAGTGAGAAAGCCATTCATATTGATAATAATGATGCGCTGAAAAGAGCTGTTCTTAAGCCTAAGGCATCTACTCAAATTGCAGAATTAACCTTAGAGGATCATAAACGGCATTATCATAATGCCCTCCCGATCAGCACAGTTTCTCTTGCTGCAGAGATATATGGGCATGTTTTTCCTGAACAAGCAGCAGAAGCCATAAAGAAGATTCCTATGCCAGATAAGCTTGAGCAGGCGATAAATCTGGTGCTGGAAAAAACAGATGTCATTGATGCTGGACACGAATCCATTGATGGTAATCGGAAAATCTGGGATGCAATTTCCAAGATTGTCCCTATTTAACGGTCATTTCCAAGAATTTGACATTGTTTTGCTTATGTTGAGCACAATGCATTAGGCATAGAATTTTTTGGGGAACGAAAATCAATGTTCGACAATATGCGTTTATTGTCAATGTGCCTACCGGATGATAGGATTTAATGGAAGAATATAGTAATCATTCGGGAGGGGAGTACCGCTTGGATAAATTAGGGAGACTAAAAATTTCAGAGGATCGTGCACGCAGCTATAAGAGGTTATCAGAGGCGACACCAGGAGGGATTGTTCCTTATTTATGGCGGGAGCCCGGTACGGATCATGGCAACCTTTCAATTGGTATTCAAATGGAACATCATAAACAATCTGATCGAATAGATGTTATATGCAAGAACGATTCTCCTGATGAAATATCCTTTAAGGTCTTTTTCGTGACGGAGAGGACAAGTCATGTGTCAGCCTGCTTTTATAGTCCTGCTGATGCACTTGTTTATTTTTATGAAGATGATCATATTGTCCTTTTGAACGGTCATGACCGGGCCACTATATCCATTATGGAGCAGCGGAACAGGAAGGCAGTATTTGAGGCTATGCAAAAAGGAACCATTCTGCCTTCGCCGCTAGCACGCGGATATGTCATTTGTGCAACTATGTACCACCGAATCCTTCGTCCTGGAGAGGTTTCAAAGCTCTCAAATTGGACTGTCAGCGGGAAGACAAAAGAGGAAGCTATGCTTCTTGATTATCTTGTCAAAAAACAGACTAGCATTTATCACTAAAAGGTGGTATTATAGAAAAGTCGTATCAAATGAAGTTATGAATGAACTGGAGGGACTCACATGCGTGTAAACATTACATTAGCTTGCACAGAGTGCGGTGAGCGTAATTATATCAGCACAAAAAATAAACGTAATAACCCTGATCGCCTTGAGCTAAAAAAATACTGCTCAAGAGAAAAGCGTACTACTACGCACCGCGAAACAAAATAAGCAACAGGAGCTACCTCCTGTTGCTTTTTTTTATGGGATAATATAGAAAGATTGTGAGGAAAAGGGAATGTCAAAAAATAGATTACGAACTGAATGTCTGAATCTATTGGCTGATTACCCGAAGGATAAACGCAGCAAGAATACATATCATATAACGGATTCTTTGGTCAATCATGCCCTATGGAAGGAACAAGATATAATTGCTATTACATTAGCGCGTTATCCAGAGATCGACACAAATGCAATCATTGAAAGAGGATGGGCAGACGGAAAGCAGATCGCCATTCCGAAATGCAGGCCGAAGACACGAGAGATGGACTTCTACCTATATGAAGAAGGAATGGAGCTTGAAACCGTCTATAATGGACTCCTTGAGCCAAATCCTGATAAAGCAAAGAAAGTCAATCCAGCAGACATCGGATTGATGATTGTACCGGGGCTGGCATTCACGCCAAAAGGTTATAGGCTGGGGTTTGGCGGTGGATATTATGACCGGTTTCTCTCAGCCTATTCAGGCGTAACGGTTTCCATCGCCTTTTCTGAGCAGGTGACTGATTATCTACCGGTTGAATCGTTTGATGTGCCGGTCGACTGGCTCCTGACTGAAAGGGGCATGCATCATTGTGATTAATGCGTTCATTTATCTGCTGATCACCTCTGCAGGGGCTTATCTTGCCTTTAAGGAGAGACTTCTGTCTCAATCAGGGGCGCTTGCCGCCTGCCTTGTTGGATTTTGTGTGCTTATAGGAACAGGCTGGCAAGGTTTTGTGATTTTAGGTCTATTTTTTGCTTCGTCCAGCTTTTTCTCCAGCTACAAAAAGCATCGGAAGAAAATGGCGGAAGAAAGGCTTGCCAATACGAGCCGACGGAATTGGGCACAAGTTGCCGCCAATGGGGGAGTCCCATCGGGCTTTTCCTTGGCATATGCCACTACATTCAATGAAATATTTCTGTATGCCTTTGTTGTTTCGATTGCTGCGGCTGCCGCAGATACATGGGCTTCAGAGCTTGGGGTATTGAGTAAGGGAGCCCCTGTCAAGATTACAAACCTCAAAAGATGTACACCTGGCACATCTGGAGCGGTCTCCATTTTTGGGACTGCCGCATCTGCCGCTGGAGCCATTTTCATTTCCTCGGCTGCAGTCCTCTTGTTTGATCTTTCTTTACCTGTTTTTCTAATGATTAGTGTATACGGATTCCTTGGCTCAGCAGCTGATACGCTGCTCGGTGCATTTGTGCAAGTGGAATATCGATGTCCCGCTTGCGGAGTCCTGACAGAACGAAAGGAACACTGCGGACAAGGTACTGATCATACGAGCGGTGTTTCCTGGTTCAACAATGAAGCTGTCAATATCTCCTCTATTCTAATTGTCAGCTTTCTTTGCATAATAACTTCATGGTATATCACATAATAAAGAAGCAGTATTGTATTTGCAGAAAAGGTGGTAAAAAACATGACAAAAAAAGATATTAATCGCGTAGTTCTTGTTGGTACTGGATTTGTAGGGAGCAGCTATGCTTTCGCTATGTTGAACCAAGGTGTGGCGGAAGAGTTTATCATGATTGATTTGAATAGAGACAAAGCAGAGGGAGATGTAATGGACCTTAACCATGGTACTCCATTTGCTCCTCACAGAACGAAATTCAGACTTGGTGATTATTCCGATTGTAAGGATGCTGATGTAGTTGTCCTGACTGCCGGCGCAAACCAAAAGCCTGGTGAAACACGTCTTGACCTTGTAGAGAAGAATATGAAGATCTTCCATGGCATCATCAAAGAAATTATGGCAAGCGGATTTGACGGTATCTTCCTAGTTGCGGCCAACCCAGTTGATATTTTGACTTATGCAACATGGAAATTCTCTGGTCTTCCGAAGCACCGTGTTATTGGCTCCGGTACGATTCTTGATACTGGCCGTGTACGCTTCATGCTTAGTGATTATTTTGAAGTGGACCCGCGCAATGTGCATGCCTATATTATCGGTGAACACGGCGATACAGAGCTTCCTGTATGGAGCCATGCGAACGTCGGCGGTAAGAACATCACAGAACTAATTGAGAATTCCCCTGGTAAATCCATGGAAGATCTTGATGGAATCTTCACAAATGTGCGTGATGCTGCCTATGAAATCATCAACCGTAAGGGAGCTACCTTCTATGGCATCGCTATGGGCCTTGTGCGTATTACGAAGGCAATCCTGCAAGATGAGAACAGCATTCTGACTGTATCTACGTACCTTGATGGGGAATATAATGAGAAGGATGTTTATGTTGGTGTACCGTCAGTTGTTAACCGTAACGGTGTGGCTGATATACTTGAGTTGAAATTGTCTGATGATGAGCAAGCTAAGTTTTCTCATTCCGTCAAAGTATTGAAGGATACAATGGACCCTGTCCTTGCCAAAATCCTAGCTGAAAAATAATTCCGAACAGCATAAAAGTCTCTCCTGTGCCCATACTATGTGGAAACACAGGAGGGATTTTTTTATGAAAAGATTTTTGATTATCTTAAGCATGGCATCAGTTGGGTATATAGTTTATCAAAAGAGAAAATCCTTTTTCAAAAGTACCATCATGCGGGATATGCTGCTCGCTGTTTTACTTGAGCTGCCGATTTTTAAGCGTCGGGATGATGAGTGGCCGGCCGAGAGCCAATAGGAATATTCACCCGACATAAAGAGTGGTAAAATAAAGAGGTATTTTTGGGAGAGAGAAAGTAGGGAAAGTGATTGAGTTTGAAAGAGGAGTATTTATATTGGTTTTTTATTAACCAGCTTATTAAGCAATACGGCTATCGGTTTGTGTCTGCTTCTGATGATCAAACAGAAATCTGGCTTGCATCAGATTCAAACACAGATTCTGATATCATCCGTTTGAAGCTCGGTGACCTGGGATGGGCAAATAATCTGAAGAAGGACCAGCATATGGCCATTCACAATGGGGAGAAGGTACGCAGATTTCTCGGAAAGAAAGCGGTTACGGTTAAGACCGTCTATATCAGTACCTATGCACCTGTGGACGATTATTCGGAGATTGTAAAAGGGTATGAAGAACCGGAGTTTCGCCGTGTGCACGCTGAATCACTCGTATTCCAAACATCTGCTATAGAGGAATCGCTGGAGGAGCTCAGACACTTCCTGCCCTATCCGCTTGAAGGAGTGAATAGACAGAGCGAGGAGATTGAGGAGAGTGAGATTGAGGAACTGAAGCAGAGTGCCTTAACAGCCTCGTATCAGAAGGTCAAAAAGGATGAAGCGGTATTCCAGAAGGGAAAACCGATCTTAACCTATTTGCTGATGGCCATTCAAGTCATTGTTTTCTTCATCTTGGAAATGAAAGGCGGAAGCACCAATACCCAAACCTTAATTGAATTTGGCGCCAAGTATAATCCGCTAATCATGACAGGGGAGTGGTGGCGTTTCTTTACGCCAATCTTTTTGCATATTGGCTTTACGCACCTGGCCCTTAACACATTGAGTTTATATTTTGTTGGGATCATTGTGGAACGGATTTATGGCAGCGCCCGTTTCTTTATGATTTATTTCTTTGCGGGGTTTGCCGGAACGCTTTTGAGTTTTTTGCTTGTTCCAAATATTTCAGCAGGGGCGAGCGGGGCTATTTTCGGCTTGCTAGGAGCCCTTTTATTCTTCGGGATTGTCTATCCAAATTTATTTTTCCGGACGATGGGCTGGAATGTTATCATTATTCTCCTCATCAACTTAGTGATCACCTTCTCAGCCTCTGCGATTGACAGTGCTGGACATATTGGCGGGCTGGTAGGAGGATTCCTGGCTGCGGCAATTGTTGGTCTCCCGAATAAAGGAAAGCCGGTATGGC
The DNA here is from genome assembly GCF_051873915.1 of Pradoshia sp. NCBI lineage: Bacteria > Bacillati > Bacillota > Bacilli > Caryophanales > Bacillaceae > Pradoshia > Pradoshia sp. The sequence continues at coordinate 4,623 of NZ_JBJEFJ010000144.1, read as the reverse complement.
AGATTGTCTCCTTCCTCGGTACGGCTCTTCTGACGGCTGGGCTGCTCTTTTATGGCTTTACAGCAGGAGCGAATGGTACATATGAAATGGATATGGGGCTGGCTCAGGAATACATCAGCCAAGAAGATGATGAAAAGGCCTATGAGACCGTGCAAAAATACCTCGATGGAGATAATTATCCAGAAGCGTACTTTTTTGCGGGATATCTGGAGTTTCGAAACGGAGATCTTGATAAAGCGGAGGAGCATTTCTTGACAGCTATTGAGCAGCGTCCTGATTTTCCAGAGGCATACTATGACCTAGGGCTGATTTACTGGCAAAGACAGGACCTGGACCTTGCAAGAGAGTATATAGAGAAGGCTTTGGAGCAAGATCCAGATAATAAAGACTTTCAAGAGGTGCTTGAGCGAATAAAGCAAAGTCAGTCCTCATGATGGAAGCTGTTGATAAAATTCATGCAGATTGCCGGTCTTATCCTGGATAAGCAGGATTAACCGCCGGCTCTGTTTTTCCCTTAAAATGAGCGGGATGGTACTGTCAACCGGATTAATGATGGTGCCATCCTGTTTTTTTATGCCTGAAATATAGATGGAGTATAAAGCTTCCCATAGCTTCTCGATAATCGCCCGTTGTTCCTGCTCGGTATAATCAGACAGGAGGGTATCCTTCTTAGCTGCCAGCTCTGTAATAGGCATGACAGTATAATTTGACAAATCGATATGAGCCTGATCAATATAGCGGTCTAACACCTTTGTGAGCCTTGAATTCGTTACGGAACGAAGAGTAAAAGCCCAATCCTTTTGTTCTTCATTTTCAGGAACCTGAAATGACTTTATCGGTCCAAAACGAGAGGATATAACATAAAGGGAGGCATCCGTCGTTTTAAAGGTGCTTGTCGGGATGTCATCTTGATCATGTATTTCAGCGTAATGAATCGTTACTGCCTCAAATAAGGAGGATTCATAGCCCTGGGCAGTTAGTTTTTGGTCCATCGAACTAACATCCTGTTTCCAGCCTCTTAAAAAATCATTGAGTCGTCCATTCTGAAAGAGGAGAGACATATCCTGGCGCAGATAGGCGGTTTGATGTAAAACGGAGCTGACATGGAGGATGACCTCATACTTATTTTTGTTCTTGTCAGGCTCCTTTAAGGTTAAGGATGTATTTGCCTCGCTGAATTTGGCCTCGTCATTTAATGGGAAGAACTGAAGGGTCTGTTCCGTATTTGGTTTCATATATGTCTTCCACAATACACCTATGGCAAGTATGATCAGAACAATGATCCCTATATGGTAAATGGCTTTAGTCAACAGAAGCTCACTCCTTGCTTATTAGTCAAAATATCGATACGGGGCTCTCCTTGGAAATATATGAGCTAGTCCAATGGGATATGCTATTTCTAAGAGACAGGGTCTATGGACAATCAAAAAGAAGGTTGAGGGAACGAAAGAAATTCAGCTATACTTAAAGCGTAAGAGCCAGGAAGGTAGGAGTTTAAGATGAGAACGGTTTATGATATTCAGCAATATTTAAAAAGATTTGGAAGCTACATATATATGGGGGACCGTTTGGCTGACTTGGAGATGATGGAGTTTGAGGTACGTGAGCTATATCGTTCGAAGCTAATGGAAACGAAAGAATATCAAACAGCCCTTCTGATTTTAAAGCATGAAATCGCTTCAGAGAAAGATAAACAAAAGAAAGGGTGAAAGAGATGGAGAAAAAAGAGTGGCTTTTAGGAATTGATTTAGGCGGAACAACCGTAAAACTAGCATTTGTGGAACAAGAGGGAACAGTGATACATAAGTGGGAGATACCAACCAACCTGCTTGATAATGGGATGCATATCGTAACGGAGATTGCCAGCTCAGTGAAGGAAACGCTAAAAGCGTGGCCAAATGCAGTCTTGATTGCAGCGGGAATGGGAGCGCCGGGTCCGGTTGATTTTGAAACCGGCTCCATTTATGTAGCCGTTAATATTGGCTGGCGTGATTATCCGCTTAAATCTCTTCTCGAGGATGCGCTTGGTATTCCTGTTGTGGTGGATAATGATGCAAATATGGCTTCTTACGGGGAATTTTGGAAAGGGACCGGAGAAGGGACAAATGATCTTGTTTGCATTACGCTTGGCACTGGTGTTGGCGGTGGGATTATTGCCAATCAGGAACTGGTTCACGGTGTAAGTGGAGCAGGGGGAGAACTAGGGCATATCACTGTCATTCCGGAAGGAGGAGCTCCATGTAATTGCGGGAAGACAGGCTGTATTGAAACGATTGCATCGGCAACAGGTATTGTTCGGCTTGCTTTGGAGGAAATTAATAAGAATCCGGAATCGCAGATTGCCAAACGCTATCACGAACAAGGCATCATTACAGCCAAGGACGTATTCGATTGTGTGAAGGAAGAGGATGAAGCAAGTTCAGCCGTACTGGATCAGGTAGCGAAATACTTGGGGCTGACGGCTGCCAATGTCGGCAATAGCCTCAATCCGGACAAAATTGTATTCGGGGGCGGTGTATCAAGGGCTGGAGAGCTTTTATTAGGTCCTGTAAGAAGATATTACGAGCAATTCGCCTTTCCACGTGTAGCTGAATCAACCGTGCTGGAATGTGCATCCTTAGGGAATGACGCTGGAGTAATTGGTGCTGCTGGTTTAGCTTATAAGCAATATGGTAATGAGTAGAGGAGCGTCTGTCGTTTAATCTAAGGATAGAAACAATGAGTAGACAGGAGGGGAGGAATGAAGATGGACCAATCATTTAAGGTGCAGAAAATACCGCTTCTTACAACGGCCATTGGGCTGCTTTGGTTGAAGACATACATCGTATACAAAACAAGCTTCGACATCAAGATTGAGAATTGGCGGCAGGAGTTCATCTTGTTCATTAATCCCCTTAGCTTCCTGCTGCTTATCTTTGGTGTTGCCCTTTTTATAGGGCGGCGCCGTAATCAGTTCATCCTTGCCATAAGCTTTCTCTTATCCTTTATCTTATTTGCCAACATCGTCTTTTTCCGATTCTTCAATGATTTTTTGACCCTCCCTGTCCTTTTTCAAGCAAGTAATATGAGCGATCTCGGTTCAAGCGTACACGAACTGCTTAATTGGACGGATCTTCTTTATTTTCTTGACTTCTTTTTGTTATTGGCAATGGTTCATTATCGGCCAGACCTCTTACAAGAGAATCAGCCTTATCCAAAGGCCACCCGGCGTTTTTACTATTTGGCAGCCTTCGCCGTTACCTTTTTTAGTTTAGGGATTTCAGAAGCAGAGCGGCCTCAGCTTCTGACAAGGACCTTTGATAGGGAAATCCTCGTTAAGAATATCGGTACGTATCACTATCATGTATACGATTTGATCCTACAAACCAAATCCTCCGCTCAGCGAGCGCTTGCTGATGGAAGCAAGCTTGTTGATATTGAGAATTATGTGCATTCAAAGCAAACGGAGCCTGCTGAGAGCTTGTTCGGCCGCTATAAGGGAAAGAATGTAATCTACGTCTCAATGGAATCGCTGCAGGCTTTCCCGATTGGTGCGAAGATGAATGGACAAGAAGTCACCCCTTTTCTAAATGACTTCATTGAAGAAAGCTATTATTTCAATCATTTTTATCACCAGACCGGCCAGGGGAAGACCTCTGATGCAGAATTTATTACGGAGAACTCCTTGTATCCAATTGGCAGGGGAGCCGTGTATTTCACGAATTCACAAAATACCTTCCGGGCAACACCGGAGATTTTAAAGGACGAGGGCTATTATTCAGCTGTCTTCCATGCGAATGACAGAACCTTCTGGAACCGCGATATTATCTATGAAAATTTCGGCTATGATGAGTTTTTTGATGTGGCTTCCTACACGGTCAATAATGATAACTCCGTGAATTGGGGATTGAAGGATATTGATTTCTTCAACCAGTCGATGCCAATGCTAAAGAGCCTGCCTGAGCCATTCTTTGCGAAATTTATCACGCTGACGAATCATTTCCCCTTCACGCTTGATGAGGAGGATATGATGATCGATCTGTATGATTCTGACAGCAAGACGTTAAACCGATATTTCCCGGCAGTGCGCTATATGGACGAAGCGTTGAAGTTATTTGTGGAGGATTTGAAGAAATCGGGTTTGTATGACCGTACTGTCATCGTACTCTATGGAGACCATTATGGCATATCTGAGAATCATAATGCGGAGATGGCTCGGTATTTGGGTAAGGAAATTACCCCTTTTGAATCAACACAATTACAGCGGGTTCCGCTGATCATTCATTTGCCAGGGCAAAAGGAGGGGAAAACACTCTCCAATGTGTCGGGGCAAATTGATCTAAGGCCAACGGTCATGCATCTGCTTGGCATCGATACGACTAATCATATTCAATTAGGGACAGATTTGTTTTCGCCAAACCGGATGAACATGGCTATTTTGCGCGATGGCAGCTTCATTACGGATGAGTACGTGTATACGAAGGAAACCTGCTATAGCAAGATGACAGGAAGTCCAATTGAAACGAACGCCTGTGAGCCATATGCAGAGAAGGCCAAGATGGAGCTGGATTATTCAGACCGGATTATTTATGGAGATCTTCTCCGATTTTATGAATAAAGGATGAGAACTGCCCTGGTAAATTA
>NZ_JBJEFJ010000143.1:0-7900 GCF_051873915.1 Pradoshia sp. | reverse complement strand
CCATCGAGTCAGTTTTCCTTTTCCTGCATGTCCGTTTCGGCTTCCTTCTTTCTTTCCCTTTTCTTCCGTTCACGTAATTCTTTAAAGAAGGATGTCAGCATTCCCCCGCAAGTATCCTCACATACACCTGAACGTACCTCGCATTGGTGATTGAAGCGCTCATCCTCAAGCAGGTTCATGAAAGTACCTGCACACCCGCCCTTTGGATCCTTCGCTCCGTACACCACTCTGTCGACTCTGGACATGATCAGCGCCCCAGCACACATCGGACATGGCTCCAATGTCACATAAAGAGTCGCCCCCTCAAGCCGCCACGTCCCAAGTTTTTCACACGCCTTCGTAATAGCCAGCACCTCTGCATGGGCTGTGGCATTTTGATTGGTTTCCCGAAGGTTATGGGCAGAGGCGATAATTTTCCCGTCCTTGACTATGACAGCTCCAATCGGTACTTCCCTTTTCTCCAGCGCAAGCTTGGCTTGTTCAATTGCGGCCTCCATAAAAAGTTCATCTTGGTTCATCGGTTTATTCCCCTTGCATCATTTTTTCACATATATGTATTCACACTTTCACAGCGTTTAGGTATAAAGAATGAAATTAAACAATAACGAAATTATATTTCTATATGGTACAATAAAAGACGGTCTTTATCATAGTAAAATTTTTTCATATATAAGGAGGGCCTCCAATTTGACCAATACTCCATTTATAACAGTCGAAGGTCCAATCGGTGTCGGAAAAACAACCCTAGCCCAAGCGATTGCCAATCATCTTGATTTCAAGCTCTTGAAGGAAATCGTAGATGAAAACCCCTTCCTCGGCAAATTTTATGATGATATCGAGGAGTGGAGCTTTCAAACAGAGATGTTTTTCCTCTGCAATCGTTTCAAACAGCTTGAGGATATTCAATTAAAGTATATCCAAGAACATAAGCCTGTCGTCGCAGACTATCATATATTCAAAAATTTAATATTTGCCCAGCGTACGATCAAGGATGCAAAGTTCGATAAATATAAGGACATTTATTCTATTTTAACTGCCGATATGCCAAGGCCGAATATGGTCATCTATCTGGATGCAAGTCTCGATACCCTGCTTGACCGAATTTCCCTGCGCGGACGCGAGTTTGAGAAGAATATCAGTCACCAATATTTAAAGCAGCTCTCAGAGGATTATGCTGTCTTCATGAATGAGTTCGAAGCAGCCCACCCAGATATTCCGGTTCTTCGCTTCAACGGAGATGAGATTGACTTTGTCCTTCGTAAAAATGATCTTGATTACATCCTAACGTCTGTATCCAATCAATTGCAAAAAGGAGTTTGTTCATGAGCCACCTTCATAACTACCACATTCCGAAGAATTCCGTTATCACCATAGCCGGAACCGTCGGTGTTGGAAAATCCACTTTAACAAAAGCCCTTGCGGAGGCACTTGACTTCCGAACATCCTTCGAGAAGGTTGATACGAATCCCTACCTCGATAGCTTTTATGCTGACTTCTCCCGATGGAGCTTCCATCTTCAAGTGTACTTCCTAGCTGAGCGCTATAAGGAGCAAAAGAGAATCTTCGAATATGGAGGCGGCTTTATTCAAGACCGTTCCATCTACGAAGACACAGGTATATTTGCGAAAATGCATTATGACAAGGGAACAATGTCTCCTACCGATTACGAGACCTATACGAGCTTGTTTGAGGCCATGGTAATGACACCTTACTTCCCTCATCCAGATTTACTGATCTACCTTGAAGGCTCTCTAGATGATATCATCAAACGCATTCAGATTCGCGGGAGAGAAATGGAGCAGCAAACACCGCTTGATTATTGGAAAGAAATGCACGAACGGTACGAGGAATGGATTAATTCCTTTAATGCCTGCCCAATTCTCCGCCTCAACATCAATGAATATGACTTGAATGAGGACCCAAATGCCATTCATGATATTTTGCATAAAGTATCCGAGCATATGGAGCAATCAGAAAAGCTGCGCAAAATCTAATCACCGATATAAAAAAGGATGCCATTATGGCATCCTTTTTTATTTAAGCTCTTATTGAGCATTTTCTTTTGTGATGGCTTTTTTGCCGCCCATGTATGGCTGTAATGCCTCTGGAATAAGGACAGAACCATCTTCCTGCTGGTAGTTCTCTAGAATGGCAGCAATTGTTCTGCCAATTGCCAATCCAGATCCATTCAACGTATGAACGTGCTCTGGTTTAGCACCTGGCTCACGACGGAAACGGATATTTGCACGGCGTGCCTGGAAGGCCTCGAAATTACTGCAAGAAGAAATCTCGCGGTATGTCTCATAGCTTGGAATCCAAACCTCTAGGTCATATTTCTTCGCAGCTGTGAAACCTAGGTCAGCCGTACACATTTTCAAGACACGGTATGGCAAGCCAAGTAATTGGAGAACCTTCTCCGCATGACCTGTCAATTTCTCTAGTTCATCATAAGAATCTTCCGGTTTAACAAACTTCACGAGCTCAACCTTGTTGAACTGGTGCTGACGAATAAGTCCGCGTGTATCACGCCCAGCAGAACCAGCTTCAGAACGGAAGCATGCACTGTAAGCAGCATAATTAATCGGGAGCTCTTCCCCGTTTAAAATCTCATCACGGTGATAGTTTGTGACAGGAACCTCTGCTGTCGGGATGAGGAAATAATCCTCGCTGTTGATCAAGAAAGCATCCTCTTCAAACTTAGGAAGCTGGCCAGTGCCTGTCATGCTTGTACGATTAACCATGTATGGCGGAAGCATTTCAACATATCCATGCTCCTCCACATGAAGGTCCAGCATAAAGCTTGCAAGGGCACGCTCAAGTCTTGCTCCCAGACCCTTATAGAAAACGAATCGACTTCCAGTTACCTTTCCAGCCCGTTCGAAGTCAATGATGCCAAGATCAGCTGCGATTTCCCAGTGAGGCTTTGGCTCAAATCCAAAGTCTCTGACCTCTCCCCATTTACGTGTTTCAACGTTCTCATCCTCAGAATCGCCGACTGGAACACTGTCATGAGGGATGTTCGGAATGGTGAGCATGATATTTTCTAATTCTTCCTCAATCGTTCTCAGCTCTGTATCGAACCCTTTAATCTTCTCGCCGACTTCACGCATTTCCTTAATAAGTGCATCTGCATCCTGTTTCTCTTTCTTCATGATGGCGATTTGCTGGGATACTTCATTTCTTCTGCTCTTTAATTGCTCTGTTTCAACAATAAGCTCCCTGCGTCGTTTATCAAGATCCTCAAATTTATCCAGATCATTTAAATCCTCGCCGCGATGCTGCAGCTTTACTTTTACTTCTTCAAGATTCGCTCGTAATTGTTTTACATCAAGCATTCTAAATTCCTCCTTTAAACGTCTTAAACATACAAAAAACTCCCGTCCCAAAAAGGGACGGAAGTTTCTATTCCGCGTTGCCACCCTAGTTAAAAGCATACGAATGCTTTTCACCTCAAATTGATAACGGGCTTAAACCCGACGGACATTTACACCTCTCAATGTATGAGAGTTTCCATGCCGTGCTCTGAGATGGATTCGCTAGAGTATACCGCCAGTTTGCACCAACCACTGGCTCTCTTTGAAGATATAGGTTCTAGCTACTAGTTCTCGTCAACGCCTTATTATATTCATCATTGTATTATTTATCATACACCGATGTGTAGGAAATATTCAATCAAAACCTAAAAAATTAGAATAAGCCTTTTACAGCACCAGTAATGCTTCCCCACATATCACCGAAGAAACCGCCAACGGCTCTCATGGATAACACAAACCAGTTCGCCTTCTCAACTGTCTCAGCTGCAACAACATCAACGCGAACGCCTTTGCTGTCACCTGTGATTGTTCCATAATTATTGTCAGTCTCCACTGTTAGGTAACCAATTTTGTCACCTTTTTTGACTGGAGCAACTAGATTGCCGTCTTCATCAAGCTTATCTTTATTGATAACGAGCTTCGTTTTGACATTCTCTTCCTCGCCGTTTTTCACGACCAGCTCGACAGCTTTGTTTGTCTTGATTGCAACAGAATCTTCTTTACCTTTTGATACGCCAACTGTTTTTTGGCTCTTATCTTGATATCCCTTTGCAAGGATTTCTTCTGTTGTAAAGTTGTTGAATGCATAGTCGAGCACTTTTTTCGTTTCAGTAAAACGTGAGTTCTTGCTGTCTGTTTTCATAACCACAGAAATATAACGTTGTCCATTCTTTTCAGCCGTTGCAGTGAAGCATGCTCCAGCGAATTCTGTGGAACCAGTTTTCAACCCGTCTACACCCTCGTACTCATAAATTAGTCCAGGGAGCATCCAGTTGAAGTTATCATATGTGCGGCCGTCTCTGAATTTCAAACGAGGAACCTTTGCATAATCAAGCACTTCTGGGTAATCCTTCAGTAATTGATAAGAAAGCTTCGCTGTTGCACGAGCAGACATTAAGTTCTCATCATCTTCGTTTCCTGCAGGGTATTCCCCAAGCAAGCTGCTATTGTTCAAGCCGGAGGAGTTAACGAAGTTATAATCCTTTAGGCCAAGCTCGTTCGCTTTTTCATTCATCAATTTCACAAAGTTCTTTTCCGTTCCTCCGACTAGCTGAGCAAGAGCTACTGTTGCCGCGTTACCGGAGAAAATTGCCATAGCCTCGTACAATTCCTTAACCGTATATGTCTCGCCCTGTGTCAGCCCAATATTGGATAAACCAGGCGCAGCCGAGAGTTTATGGACATACTCATCAATTGTGACCTTTTGATCCCAAGAAATTTTGCCTTTGTCTATCGCTTCTAAAACAAGGTATTCTGTCATCATCTTGGACATGGAAGCTACACCTAGCAGCTTGTCCGCATTTTTTTCATATAGGATTTGTCCTGTCTCTGCATCTATTAAAATGGCTGCCTCAGCACTTAATCCTAATTCATCATCTTCAGCAGCATACGCATTATTGGCTGGAAATGAAAAGACACATGTCAAAAGTAGTGTTAACACCGCAAGCAAAGAGGTTAGTTGTTTTGCCTGTCTCAAGTATATCCCCCCTGGTTATCTTTGTTTGTCGTCGTCTAAACGCTTAGTTATTGTATCACAAACAAATCAAAAAAAATAGACAGAGTCCTAAACCCTGTCTATCATTTCAACCTATTAGTATGAGTAATTTGGCGCTTCTTTTGTAATTTGGACATCATGTGGATGACTCTCTCTTAATCCAGCTCCGGACATCTTCACAAATTGTGTATTTTCACGAAGCTGTTCAAGATCCTTCGTACCGCAATAGCCCATACCAGAGCGCAAGCCGCCAATCAACTGATAAACCGTGTCAGCTAATGGCCCTTTATAAGGAATACGTCCTTCAATGCCTTCTGGGACGAACTTCTTAGCATCCTCTTGGAAATAACGGTCTTTCGAACCTTTTTCCATCGCTGCTACTGAGCCCATGCCTCTGTAAACTTTAAATCTTCTGCCTTGGAAGATTTCTGTTTCACCTGGGCTTTCTGTTACACCGGCAAGCATGCTTCCAAGCATAACTGCATGGCCGCCTGCAGCAAGTGCTTTCACGATATCACCAGAATATTTGATGCCGCCATCTGCAATGATGGTTTTGCCATGCTTACGTGCTTCTGTCGCACAATCATATACAGCTGTGATTTGAGGAACACCCACACCTGCAACTACACGAGTTGTACAAATGGAGCCTGGTCCAATACCAACCTTAACTACGTCAGCTCCAGCCTCTATCAATGCTTTTGTCCCAGCTGCTGTCGCTACGTTCCCTGCAATAACTGTAAGCTCCGGATACATTGCTTTAATTTCAGCAACCTTTTCTAAAACACCCTTTGAATGGCCATGCGCTGTATCTAGGACAATTGCATCTACCTCGGCCTGTACAAGCATCTCAACACGTTTCATCGTATCAGCTGTTACACCTACTGCAGCAGCAACTAATAGACGGCCATATTCGTCTTTAGAGGAGTTAGGGAACTCAATAAGCTTCTCAATATCTTTGATCGTGATTAAGCCTTGTAATACGCCTGCATCATCAACTAGTGGAAGCTTCTCAATTCGATGCTTTTGAAGAATCAATTCTGCTTCCTTTAAGCTAGTTCCAACAGGAGCTGTAACAAGATCTTCTTTTGTCATAACCTCATCAATTAACATGGAATAATCATGAATGAAACGAAGGTCACGGTTCGTAATAATACCGACTAATTTCTTCTCATCCGTATTATTAACGATTGGTACCCCAGAAATACGATACTTGCCCATTAGGTGCTCTGCATCATATACCTGATTCTCTGGTGTAAGGAAAAATGGTCTAGTAATAACGCCATTCTCAGAACGCTTAACCTTATCGACCTGTTCAGCCTGCTGTTCAATAGACATATTCTTATGAATAACGCCTAAGCCACCTTGCCTTGCCATCGCAATAGCCATCCCTGACTCAGTTACTGTATCCATACCCGCACTAATAATAGGAATGTTTAAGTTTAATTTATCTGCAAGTTTCACCTTTAAAGATACGTCCTTCGGCAGGACTTCTGACTCACCAGGAATTAATAGTACATCATCAAAGGTCAAACCTTCTTTGGAAAATTTATCGTTCCACATACTTGCCTTCCTCCATTCCTAAAAAAAAATTTATTTGTAGATTATCAATTGGACAAACTAGTGTCAAGGAAATAACAATTTGTAAGATAATTCAAATTAATTAAAGGTGATTCCATGGTCCATAAAGATGATATATATATGCAAACATACCTTCCATTCTACTCTGCAAGCTATACGCAAAAATACTTGCTTAAGGCCTATCAAAAGCAAAACTTATCCGACGCTGCCCAATATAGCTTCTCGAATTGCTATCCTTTTATCTCCTATGTAGAAAATGGGCTTCTCTATCTGAAACAGGCTTCCATGACACCTGATCAAATTAAACCCTTGCTCTTATATTATGGATTGACCCATCTGCTAAAAGCATGTGTACTCATCTTTGACCCCAATTATCCAGAAACTACTGCTGTCCTTGCCCATGGTGTCTCAACTCGCAAAAAAAAGAAGCAACAGTATGAGTTTCTCATGGATGAAGTCAAAATACAAAGAAACGGCTTATTTACCCACCTAACAAGCAAAATGTTCCACATGAAACCTGCAGAAGAAAAACATTCCATGATAACTCTCCTAAAAGAGATTCCTGAACTCAGTACACTATTCACCAGAATGAAGGGACAAACCTCTCATCTCACCGTATCCTTTCAGGAGGGTGCTTTTCATATCGGCCAGGAAGTACTCGACCATTACCATATGACACTCGAGAGATTCCTTCAGCATGCTGAAGGGAAATGGCAGCTTCCTATAGACTACGAAAGAGTGGCAGGAGAAGATAAGTTACTTAAAATAGGCTTACGAGAGTCTTTTACGAATGAGAGAAGGACGAGGCTGCCCTTTCGCTATGACTGCCGTTCAGATATGTATACACTTTCCCTGCAGAAAGATGAGACATGCCAACAACTGCCGGATCTGCTTGTAATGTATTTACTTTTATACAATCTCAGTATGATTGCCCGCTATGAAATAGACTGGTGGACCGAACTGTTTAAAGAGATGGGACATCATGATCTACCGTTTATAAAAGGATTAATGGAGGTAGCTGAGTTCAAAATACCTCTGCTTATCAGGGATTGGATGAAGGATAAAGAAGGGGATTTTTATTAAGGCTTAGATTAAAATTTGTAATCTTTTCCCAGGAAATCATTTTGGTTCTCTTATGCTTTGTATTGAGCAAGGAGATATCTCGCTTTTTATGTGAAATCTTTAAAAAACCCTAATGACGCCATTTTGAATGTCCGGAAAATACAAAAAACCAGTTCACTACTGAACTGGTTTCTGCTTGCCCGGCAACGTCCTACTCTCACAGGGGACGCGC
>NZ_JBJEFJ010000142.1:0-8132 GCF_051873915.1 Pradoshia sp. | reverse complement strand
TGAAGCTCATGCTTGCAACAGCCTTTAAGAATACGGCGAAGCTGGAGGAAAAGGCTGCCCGTTTGCAAGAGGGCGTGAAATGATAAATGAAGAGGCACTGTGCCTCTTTTTTTATTGTCTCACGGGTAAATGTCATATGCTGAATAATTCATTTGCACTCTCTAAAATTCTAAAAAATGTAATAATATTGAATTATTTACCATTTGATAGTAATATATTTTATGTTAAAAAATGTAAAAAGAGGAGTGTATATGAAAAAGATAGCTATTCTTCTATGTTTATTATTCTTCATGACGTCAGTGGATCAGATTTTTGCCCATTCTGGAAGAACTGATTCCTCTGGTGGTCATAATTGTAGTGAAAAATCGCAAGCCAAGGGATTATGTGATGGATATCATTATCATAATGGGGGGAGTACGCAGAATAAACAAACTGAAATACCAGCAACTAATACAAAAGACAAGGATTGTACGGATTTTTCGACATATGATGAAGTAGTTGATTACTGGAATCAAAAAGGCTATTCTGCTTCCAATGATCCAGAAAACTTAGATGGCTGGGGGAATGGTGTTGTAGACGACGGAATTCCATGTGAGCCACCAGATGGCTATGATAAGACAAAAATTAATAATAGCTCGGAACAGTTAGCTTTTAAACAAAAGCGAGAGGATCAGGAAACAGGTAAAGAGGAAGGATATAATGTGGGCAAGCAGGATGGGTATTCAGGTAATCAAGAAAATCCAGATGTTTCATCTGGTTCAGAATCTTATCGAGAGAGTTACCATGCTGCTTATATAAAGGGGTATGAAGAAGGAAAGTCTAAGATTGAACAAGAAAAGTCAATAGCCTCTGAAGCTGGATATAAGTCAGGACAGGAGACAGAAACAATAAAAATTCCTGAATCATATATAAAGAATCAACTTCTAAGAAATGCCTATGAAGCTGGATTTGATAAAGCATTGTTAGAAAAGACAGCGATAAAAATAAAGAAATTAAGAAATAAAGGGTATGAAGATGGGATGCAGGATATTCAAAATCCTCCAAATAATTTAGAGGAACAATTATTAAATGCATATAAGGAAGGGTATGAAGAAGCACAAAAAGAATTACAGGAAAAATATTATAATGAAGGCTATGCAGCAGCATTTTCATCACTACAATATTCAGAACCCGAAATAAGCAGTAAGAAATTTACGAAGTGGTATAAGGAGGGATTCATCTCAAATAAAGAAGTTCAAAAAATCAAAGAAGCAGGGAAAAAACTAGGGGAATCTGGAGAAGATTATACTATAGCTAAAGAATATAAAAAAGGTGAAAACATTTTTGAATATTATTATCAAGTTGGTTATGAAAAATATGAGAAAAATCGGAAAGAGAAACAAGCTACAACTACAACAGGTATAGGTTTTATGGTTTTATCATGGCTAGGTAGAAGGTTATATATAGCTAAAAAAATGATTAGCTAGGAAGGAGACTAAGGTGAATTTATATAACAAGGTTTGTTATAAGGTTGAAGATGTTTTTGTGAAGATGTTGACAACAAAACAAGATGAATTAGTAGTTAAGGAGAAAGTTAGTCAGTATCGGATAAGTAAGGAGAATTCTAAAGATATCAATAAGTAAACTTCTGCTTATCCAGTGGTATGTCAAAGTTATTCAACATTTATTAAAGAGTATGAGATTATAGGAATTTTTTCGACCATTTTGTTATTTGGCAAAATGGCTTTTTTATTTCCTTGGCATTAATTATTGTGATTGTATTTTCAGTAGTTATGTTCACCATGTTAATTTAAAATGTTAAGTCTTGAAATTGCTTAAGCGAGAAAGTTTGACGCTGTGAAGATGATGATATGTTAAATAATTGGTCTGTTAAAGGCTAAGGTGGTTTTATAATGACAATTAGAAATAAAAGCTTATAGTTAAGGCTAAGTATATCGGTAATATAGATGCATCCCAGCAAAATCCCTGCAATTTGCGTGATATCGGGTATAATAAGGCAATACCGTTATCCAAGATGGAGAAGGATAGAAATGAAAATGAGGAAGAATACATGAAAAACATCAGTTTTAAAGATTTTCAGCTTGAAGAGTCCATTGAGCGGGCTTTAGACAGCATGGGATATAAACAGCCGACAGAGGTGCAGCAAAAGGCCATTCCGCTTCTGCTTTCAAACAAGGACGTTATTGTGAAAGCTTCAACAGGAAGCGGCAAGACAGCGGCTTATGGCATTCCGCTCTGTGAGCATATCGATTGGCTTGAGAATAAACCGCAGGCAATTGTACTGACACCTACAAGGGAACTAGCTGCTCAGGTGAAAGAAGACCTGATTAATATTGGCCGCCTCAAGCGTATCAAGGCGGCAGCAGTTTATGGAAAGCAGCCATTTGCTAAGCAAAAGCTTGAACTAAGCCAGAAATGCCATATCGTCGTCGGTACGCCGGGAAGGGTGCTTGATCATATCCAAAAAGGAACCCTGTCCATTGAAAAAATCCGCTATGCGGTCATTGATGAAGCAGATGAAATGCTGAATATGGGCTTTATTGACCAAGTGGGAGAGATTATGGATGCTTTGCCAAAACAAAGAGTTACGATGCTGTTCTCGGCAACTTTTAGCGATGATATCAAACAATTAGGCGAAACCTTTCTAGACAGCCCTGAATCAATTGATATAGAGGATACGCCCCTGGCGAAGCCTCGCATTGTCCATGAAGGCTACTTAACGGAAGAGGAGCAGAAGCTTACCTTACTAAGAGACGTAACGACGGTTGAAGGAGCAGACAGCTGCATGATTTTCTGCCGGACCCAGGAGCAGGTGGACCGCTTATTTGAAAAGCTTGCAGAGTGGGATTATTCCTGCGGAAAAATCCATGGCGGCATGTACCAGGAGGACCGTTTTGATGTGATGAACCAGTTTAAGAGGGGAGAATTTCGTTATTTAGCGGCTACCGATGTAGCAGCTCGTGGAATTGATATTGAGGAAATTTCCCATGTCATTAATTATGATTTCCCACATGAGAAAGAAGCCTATGTGCATCGTGCTGGAAGAACAGGACGTGCCGGAAAAATGGGCAAGGCTATTTCCTTTATTACTCCGCACGAGAGGGATTTGCTTGCTGAAACACAAGAGTATGCGGGCGTTTCTGTCCTCATAAAGAAAGCTCCGGAAAAGGAAGAGGTTGAAGCGGCACGGGATTCGTTTGAGCGGAATATGTTTGAGACCGAATGGAAGAAGGACAAGGGGGCAGAGCTCAATCAGGACATCATGAAGCTATTTTTCAATGGCGGAAAGAAAAAGAAGCTAAGAGCGGTCGACTTTGTTGGTACGATTGCCAAGCTTGATGGTGTGAATGCCGAGGATATTGGCATTATCACCATTGAAGATCAGGCTTCCTTTGTTGAAATCTTAAACGGAAAAGGCCCATATGTCCTCCAGGCCATGAAAAAAACAACGGTTAAGGGCAAGCGGCTCAAAGTATACGAAGCTTTTGACCGATAAGATGAAGGCTCTGATGATTCTCAAAGATTGAAGAATCATCAGAGCTTTTTTGTAGGTTCTCAAGTGCTGCTTCATCTCTTTTTGCTTTTTAAGTTTGGCTCCTTCACTGGCGTCAATCAATTGTCCAGTGATCCATCTTGCCTCCTCGGATGCGATAAAGGCACGTCCTGGCGATTAATGAGTTGACGGAATGGGGAAGCAAGTATATTGATAATTGCCAAAGAACAGCCGAAACTTGAAGACCGCCTTCCTAGCGGTCTGCCGTTAATAGGGGGCGATTGAGTGGAAAACACTAAGAGGGCATCTTATATGAGACGTTTTCGTTTTTTTGAAAGAATAGAATATCATAAATCGACTGGTGAGTATGTTCCTTTGTACGTATAACCGCTTGCTAATGGAGGCGGTTGTTTTTTGAACAAATAGTCAATCGAAAGCAGTCTTTACGATAAAAGTCGTGTAATAGGGAGGGGTGCAATGAGTAATCTTACGACTTGGGTTTTCCTGAATCGGATTTGAGGGAATGGTATAAGCGTGTATGTGGCACACTAAAGAAATGATTTGCTATGGATTGAGGGTATACTTATGGATTTATTATTATCAATTATTGTCTTATTAGTTCTTTTGTTAGTCTCAAATATTATTAGTCATTATTTGCCGATGATTCCGACCGCCCTGACACAAATCGCGCTCGGAATTTTGTTTGCTGTTTTTGTGAAGGAAATTTCCTTTGAGCTGGAAGCCGAATGGTTTCTTCTTTTATTTGTCGCTCCGCTTCTCTTTAATGATGGGCGGCGCTTCCCGAGGGAGGAGCTGTGGAGGATGCGCTGGCCAATCTTGGCCAATGCCTTTATCTTGGTGTTTTTAACAACGATAATTGGCGGTTATTTCATTCATTGGCTCATTCCATCGATCCCGTTAGCTGCCGCCTTTGCACTGGCAGCCATCCTTTCTCCTACTGATCCGGTAGCTGTGAATGGAATTGCTGAGAGAATCTATCTGCCGCCTGTCATTTTAAGGCTGGTCAGAGGAGAATCGCTTATCAATGATGCATCCGGGCTGATTGCCTTTAATTACGCTGTTGCCGCGGTTGTCACAGGGTATTTTTCACTGAGTGAGGCAGCCTTGGATTTCGTTTATGTCGTATCTGCTGGAGCAGTCTCAGGGATTATTGTCGGTTTGCTGCTTGTCGGCTTGCGCCGTTCTTTGAGGAGGCAAGGAATTGTTGACGTTACGTTTTATTCCCTGCTGCAGCTTGTATCGCCATTTATTATTTATTATGCGGCAGAGGGGTTGCTTCATGCATCAGGAGTGATTGCCGTTGTTGCTGCAGGAATCATTCACTCGAGCGTTAAAGAGAGAGCGGGAATCCGTAATGCTGATGAACAAGTCGTCACTGAACATATGTGGTCAATTATCTTATTCGTCTTAAATGGGGTTGTTTTTTTGTTGCTCGGTTTAAGCATTCCCTCGGCGATGAAGGAAACAGTGGAGAATCCGGCTATCAGTAACTGGCTGATCATTGGATATATCTTGGCTATTGGATTGGTTATTATGCTGATTCGGATGATCTGGACGTATTGTTATATGGGAATTGAATTTGTTTTATCAAAGGGAGGTACCGCTAAGCCAAGTGTAAAGGTAAGTATATTAACGGGCTTGACCGGAGTAAGAGGAGCCATCACGATGGCAGGGGTACTTTCTCTCCCTTACTTCGTTGCTAGCGGGGCTCTGTTTCCTGAACGGTCATTGACCATTATGCTTGCCGGGGGAATTATCCTGCTGACATTAGTTGCTGCGGCCATTCTTCTGCCAATGTTCAGTAAGAAAGATTCAGCAGGGAGTACCGTTCAAATACCCCCTTATGACCAATACAAGATTCGGCTGCTGTGGGCAGCAGTGAAGAAAATTGAGGAAGAAACGACGGAGGAAAATCAAGCAGCGGCTTTTGAGCTGGTTGGTGAGTACAAACGTGTGATTGAGCAAATTCGCTACGATAATCGTGAAGATGAACGAATAAATGAAATGGAGCAAGAGCTGATGGACTATCGGATCACAGGGTTGAGGACTGAACGCAAGTATTTACGTGAATGTATTAATCAAGGTCAGGTTAGTCCAGAGATTATCAGCCGCCTCCTTAAATCACTAGATTTACGTGAGGAGGTGCTTGCTCACAGTCTATTGTCCAAGGTGATGATTGTGATAGGACAGTTCAAGAGGAAATATTGGTATACGGACAGGGCGTCAGCGAATCAGGCTGATGATTATGCCAAGATGCAGGAGCTGCAAATGAATGCAGCAAGGGCTGCGATAGATAAGCTGTCTAAAATAAGGGAGAACGGGGGAGATTCAGAGAGCCTCAATGTTGTCATACGGGAATATGAGCGCTTTATCGAGAAATGGAAAAGAACGCAGACAGATGACATGCGAACGAGAATGATGCGCGATGAGCAGAAGGAAGAGCTTCGTTTTAAAGCATTAGAGGTTGAACGCTCAACTATTCAAGGCATGTATGAGGAGGGGCAAATTAATCGGGAGACAGCCAAATATTTGCGCCGCTTTATCAATGATGTAGAGAGTCTTCTGCTTCAAGAAACAGAGGAATAACAATAAAATAGAGGAAAAAGATATTCATTATTTCCTTAAAATAACGGTTTGAAAGAATGTTATTTTGTGAAAAGGAATAATGAGGGGGAATAAGGTGATAAAGATGAGAGAATGGGCTCAGCAATTAACACAAAAAGAATTTTACCGTCTTGTCCAAAATGATATTGTGGATGATTTCAGGAGTACACCAATCAGTATAGAGCATGCCTTCGATTTATACCAAGCGCATTATAAGGCGAAGGATGGAGCATGGCTTCCTCACTTTTTCATTAAAGATAAGAGAAGTGATGATTGCCTGAATTATCATTATTATGAGATTAGCGTACACCTAGCCTATAATATTTTGTACGAATATTATGTAGCTCAGGATGAAGAACCGCTCAAGAAAGCGATGCTTGCTGATAGGGTATTCAAAATCCTTGATTCTGTCCATGGTGAAGAAAAAACGCCAGTGTCCTTTTACAAGCATAAAGTAAAGGAGCTATATACCATTGTTTAGGCATGGATGGAGGGATAAGGCTTATATGGCAGGAAAAAGGGCTTTTTTGAAGTCCTTTTTTTATGGAGTAATATTGTGAAAAACTTCACAAAAATATCATATAAGTCTGAATGAGCGAGAATATAATGTGGTAAAATCAGGATATAAAGTGAAGATAAGGGGTGTGTGTATATGAGGATATTCATGATTGGCGGAACAGGCTTAATAGGATCAGAGGGAGCGAGAGCATTGATAGAGCATGGACATGAGGTTTCAACCTTGTCCCTGCCGCCCGTGCCGGCAGGAAGTATGCTGCCGGACGAAATGAAGATTGACTTCGGGAATTATATGGAGATGACAGATAAGGAAATCAAGGAAAAAATGTCGGGCTGTGAGGCATTTGTGTTTGCGGCAGGTGTTGATGAGCGCATCGAGGCAAACTCTCCTGTTTATGATTTTTTCAAAAAGCATAATATCGATCCACTCTATCGTTTTCTAACGATTGCTAAGGAGTGCGGCGTCAAGCATGTCGTTGTTCTTGGTTCCTATTTCAGCTGGGCTCACCGCACGATGCCTGAATTGGATTTATATAAGCATCATCCGTACATACGGAGCCGTGTTGACCAAGCGGAGATGGCGCTAACATTCGCTGATGAATCTATGAGTGTGGCTATTCTTGAAATACCGTATGTGTTTGGCAGCCAAGAAGGAAGAAAGCCAGTTTGGGTGTTCCTTGTTGAACAGATCAAGAATATGAAGGGGGCAACGATGTACCCTGAGGGCGGTACAACAATGGTGACGATACGGCAGGCCGGGCAGGCAATCGCCGGTGCAGTTAAAAATGGCTTAAATGGTCAGTATCCGGTTGGCTATTATAATATGGAATGGTCAGAAATGCTTAGCATCATGCATAAATATATGGGCTGTGAGAATAAAGAGATTATCGTGATTCCGAAAGATTCCTATATAAAAGCAATGGAAGCAAAGGGAGAAGATGAGCGAATAAAGGGAATAGAAAGCGGCTTGGACACAGCAGAATTTGCGAAGGTATTTACAAGAAAGTTGTTCATGGACCAAGACGTCGTGAGCCCATTGGGAATGGAGCCTGATGATATCGAGAAAGCCATCGGAGATTCTGTCCGTCTCTCCATAGAAATCTTGGAAGGAAAAGCTGACGTAATTGATATGACAGTATAACCATTGCTCGCTCTTTCATGCTTTTGTTCTATAATAAAGAGAAGAGAGTAATAGGAGGGAAGCAAATGAGATGCGGAGCAAAATGCTTCCTCGTTGAGATAGAGGCACAGGGTGAAAAACAAATGATGCCCATTACCGCACGGACACCTGCGGAGGCACGTAAAAGAATCCGCCTGGAATATGGAACCGAAGCCAGTATCCTTTCGGTAAAGGAAGAAAAGAAACCATCGAATGCATAAGGCATAAGGCGAGATCCTTTGTCGCAGGCTGAACGAAGAAACACTCCCTGTTTATTGGGGAGTGTTTTTTATTGTTTATGAGCAAGTATGTTTCAAATGGAATCATCAACCAATCTGG
>NZ_JBJEFJ010000141.1:0-8140 GCF_051873915.1 Pradoshia sp. | reverse complement strand
ATTGAGGTGATTGAGATGAGTGAACAGCTGCAAATCATTCTTCCGCTTCTTGTGATGGAGTTCATTTTGAAGATTATTGCTTTAGTGGATTTGGCTAAGCGTGATAAACGGGGAGTTAAGGGTGAGAAGAAATACATTTGGGTTATTGTGATCTTGCTATTCTCGACAATAGGTCCTGTGCTTTATTTAGTGGCAGGTAAGAAGGATTATACATGGGATGAGGATGATCGTAATGATTCAATGTGAGAACGTGACTAAATCCTATAAAGGCTTCCGGGCTTTGAAGGGCATTAGCTTTTCGATTGAAGGACCGGGATGCTTCGGTTTCATTGGAAGCAATGGCTCTGGAAAGACGACGGCCATTCGTATTATGGCCGGACTAGCAAGAGCCACGTCAGGGAAGATTCAAATCGAGGGTTATGATGTGGAGGAGGATCCGAAGAAAATTGCCAGAGTAATAGGTTATCTGCCGCAGAATCCGTCCTTTTATGATTATATGACAGGCGAGGAATGGATGATGTTTACGGGTAAGCTCTTTGGGATGTCGAAGAAAGACAGCAGCGTTCGTGCTGAGGAGCTGCTAAAGAGATGCGGGATATGGGAGGCAAGAAGGCGCAAGATCGGCGGGTACAGCGGGGGAATGAAGCAGCGGCTTGGTCTCGCGCAGGCGCTGATGAATGATCCGAAGCTTCTTCTTCTGGATGAGCCTGTCTCTGCGCTTGATCCGATTGGACGCCATCAGGTCCTTGAATTGATTGAGGAATTGAAGAAGGACCATATGATTTTCATGTCCAGCCATATTCTAGACGATGTGGAGAAAACAGCTGACCATATCCTCATCCTGCATAAAGGGAAGTTATTATTATCCTCCTCCAAGCAGGAACTGATGAAGGAGTACGCAGGCTCCTCAATTACATTCCAGCTCCTTGACTCAAATGATTCTTTAGCGGAAGCGCTCTCCAGCGAGAACTGGGTGGAGAGGGTTGCTGTTACAGACCGTTCTTATCGAGTCATTGTCAAAGATGTCGTGCGGGCAAGGGCTTCCCTGCCCTTAATGATCCACGAGCAAGGCGGCATCATTACGGATTACCGGATGGAGACCTTGTCGCTGCAGGATATATTCTTCAAGGTGGTGAATCAATGATGGGGATGTTCTGGGCTATGCTTTGGAAGGAATGGATTGAATTAAAACGCTCTTATAAGCTCATTATTGTGCCATTTGCCTTTGCCATCATCATGGTTACTCTGCCGATTACGATGAAGCTTCTGCCGACACTTATTCAGCAGGACTTGCCGGAAGGGACCGTCATTTCTGTTCCGGAAAGCTCCGCCGCCGACATTGTCAGTGGAATCTATGCGAACTTTGAACAGCTTGGCTTGATTGTGCTGATTCTTGTCATGATGGGCACGGTAGCCTCCGAGCGAGAGAAGGGGAGTGCCGCGCTTATATTATCAAAGCCAATTGGCCGCAGCGGGTATATTTTGGCGAAATGGACGGCTTATGCGCTATTATCAACCGTTTCATTTCTCTTCGGTATGGGATTAACCGTTTATTATACAAGAATCCTTTTTGACGGGAAAATGGAATGGGCGGCTATTGCAGAGGGAACGCTTCTTTACCTTGTGTTAATCCTTCTGTGCGTAACACTCACCCTGCTTTTTTCTTCTATTATGAAGAGTGCGGTATTGGCGGGATTTCTAAGCTATGCTGTTTACCTGGCGCTGACGAAGCTGGGCAAGTATCTTCCTGATTCCCTTGAGAAATATACGCCAACAGCATTCACGGAAGCAGCAGGGAATATCATCATTGGCAAGGAAGGGCAGATTATGGCACCTCTTTTGATTCTACTGGCCGTTATCGTCCTCATGATTATCTTGACGATTCTTTTATTTAAAAAAGAGGAAATCTAGAATGAATGATTCGATAAGTAAAAAGATGGTAAAAATGCATAAAAAGCGGTATATTCATTAGGGAAACGCGATAAATCATCAAAAGGTATTGAAGTGACCGCCTATTTCGTATTACTATTCTTGAGTAGATATATAAGAAAGAGAGTGTTTATACATGGGACGTAAATGGAATAACATTAAAGAAAAGAAAGCTGCCAAAGATGCGAACACAAGCCGAATCTATGCGAAATTCGGCCGTGAAATTTATGTGGCAGCCAAGCAAGGGGAGCCAAACCCAGAATCTAATCAAGCGTTAAAAATGGTCCTAGAGCGCGCGAAGACGTACAGCGTACCGAGACATATTATTGACCGTGCGATTGAAAAAGCAAAAGGCGGTTCAGAGGAAAGCTATGATGAGCTCCGCTATGAAGGCTTTGGCCCAAGCGGCTCCATGGTCATCGTAGACGCTTTGACAAACAATGTTAACCGTACAGCATCAGATGTTCGTGCCGCTTTCGGCAAGAATGGCGGAAACATGGGTGTGAGCGGTTCCGTTTCTTACATGTTTGATGCAACAGCCGTGTTCGGAGTAGAAGGAAAAACGGCAGATGAAGTATTAGAAATGATGATGGAAGCGGATGTTGATGTTCGTGACATTCTGGAAGAGGATGACGCGGTTATCGTATACGCAGAGCCAGATCAATTCCATGCCGTTCAGGAAGCCTTCAAGAATGCAGGAATTACTGAGTTCACTGTGGCGGAATTAACCATGCTTGCACAAAACGACATTTCGCTTGATCCAGAAGCGCAAGCTCAGTTTGAGAAGATGATTGATGCAATTGAGGACCTGGAGGATGTACAACAGGTTTACCATAATGTAGATTTAGGTGAATAATGCCTGAAAAGAATAGCTGCCATTTGGAGCACCTTGCTCTGATGGCGGCTTTTTTTGTTTAAGGATTCGGATATATGGAAATATAGGGAGAAAAAGGAGGGGTGTATGATGCCATATCAATCCAAGAAAGACCTGCCGGATTCTGTGAGAGATTCGCTGCCAAGCCATGCGCAGGAAATCTTTAAGGAAGCGTTTAATTCTGCATCCAAGGAATATGATAAAGAAGAAACGGCCTTCAAGGTAGCATGGAGCGCTGTTAAAAATAAATATGAGAAAAATGATGATGGAGATTGGGTTGAGAAGAACTAAGTAGTGCTGGATTCTCCTCGTTTTTTCTCATAAAGGTTCTTCAGCTCCTGAAAGCTGGGCTGCTCGAGTAAATGAAGATTACCCGCTTGGAGAATCTCCTTCAGCGCTTCTTCCTTTGAAATAAGATAGCCAATGCTTTCCTGCTCTACCCATTTTCTTTGCTCGATGATCATATAAGTACCGTCCTCAAGAACGGACAGACCCTTCTGATAGCTCATGGAATGATGGGGATGAGCCCAATAATCCTTTTCTGTATGGCCGGGAATCCCCGTATATAATACATGAAAATGGTGGTTCTTTCCCAATTGGTCCGCCTCCTTGCCATCCGGTTTACGGATAGAATGTGCAATTGGTCGAAGTCTATTCATCTGTCTCTAACATAAAAAAACCCGAATGAAAAGAAGCTTCATTCGGGTATCCTTCTATTACAGGCTGCGTGCGCCTAGATATCTTGAGGACCAGTAAGAGGACCCAAGACTTGATTCTGTTACGCCGCTAGAACCGGCATGGATAAATTTGTTGTTGCCAATATAAATCCCCATATGGGATGGACCAGTTGTATACGTTTCAAAGAAGACAAAATCTCCGACTGCCGGGCTGCTGACTTTCTTCATGGAAGAATAGTACCCAGCTGTATTTGTGCGAGTGAAATTACTGCGCTCCTGCTTCACCACATAGTAGATGAAGCCGCTGCAATCAAAACCGCTCGGTGTTGTACCGCCCCATACGTATGGGGTGCCAATCAAGCTTTTTGCTGTTGCGACCATGCGCTGAGCTTCGCTTGAAGTGGACGTGCTGGAACCGGAGCCGCTTGTAGAGCCGGATGTTGAACCGGAAGTCGTTGCGCCAGCTTTGCTGACAATCAAGACTTGTCCAGGGTAGATTGTGTCGCTTTTTAAGTTGTTCCATGATTTAAGCTTTGCCACGGTTGTATTGTATTTAACCGCGATTTTCCATAAGGAATCTCCGGATTTCACTGTGTATTTTTTCGTAGTCGATGCTGATGTTGATGAAGAGGATTCTCCGATTTTTAACGTTTGACCTATGTAAATCATATCAGATGTCAGGTTATTTTCATTTTTAATAGCTGATACAGTTGTATTATATTTAACAGCCAATTGAGACAGAGTATCTCCCTTTACGACTTTCACAGTAGCGGCAGAGGCAGCATTGGCAAAAAGGACGGACGACAAAACAGCAGTTGCAGTAACGGATAAAACTTTCTTATTCATGATGACCCCCTACATAGTTAGTAATTTTTTTTGAAAATACTAGCTAAGTTTAGACCAATCGACAAAAAATTACTAGTTTTGTAGGCAAAATGTAATAGAAAGGAAAGTTTATTGTAATATAAATGAGTTTTCTGTAAAATGATAAAATTTACCTAATTTCAAACGACGAGAAAATATCTGGTGTCTGTTCTACCATTTGCACATCAATCACTCGGCTGAATCCAGGACCTTTTTTAATCTCTTCTATGAATGCATATAAAGGTTCTTCGTGCCCTTGCGCTACAATTTCAACGGTCCCATCGGGTAAATTTCGAACCCAGCCTTTTATTTTATAGGAAAATGCGAGCCGTTCAGTATAATAACGAAAACCAACCCCTTGTACGAAGCCGGATACAATTAGATGATATTGCTTCATGGAAAACACTCCTTTCTCCTATCTATTCCTATTATAGCGGAATAGGATGGTTAGAAGAGGTAATTTGATATAATGGAAGAATCTATAAAATGGGATGGCGGGGGATGGAAATGAAGCATGTGTATTTAATGAGGCATTGTCAGGCAAAAGGGCAGGATGCCTCATGCAGGCTGACGGAGAAAGGAAGCGCTCAGGCTATTGAGCTCGCGCATTTCTTTAAGGGGATTCGAATTGAACGGATAATTTCTAGTCCATACCAGCGGGCACTGGAATCATGCCGACCAATTGCACAGGACAAACAAATGATTGTAGAAGAGGATATACGCCTGGCAGAGCGGGTGCTTTCAAATGTAGATTTACCTAATTGGCAGCAGCTGCTGGAGGAATCCTTTCAGGATCTGGAGAAAAAGCTTGAAGGAGGGGAATCCGGAGCAGAGGCAGCAGCTAGAGGGCTTGAGGTGCTTGAAGAGGCTATTAGCGGTCCATGTGATCATATCGCGATAATGACACACGGGAATCTGCTGACTTTAATGCTTCAGCAATTGAATCCAACATACGGCTTTTTGGAATGGAAGAGGATGACAAACCCAGATGTCTTTCATCTCATGATTGATAATGGGCAATGTCAGATTGAACGAATATGGGATAAGTAATGTTTAGTAGGGCAAAACTTTCTTTGGTGAATAGAAGGTTTTGCCTTTCTTTCTGAATATTAATATTATCTTAATATTACAGAAATATGACTATTTATTTACATTTAATGATTTTTTATGACAAGGGTTTACATTTTTCGATATTGTTTTTTGTTTTTCCTATGAAAGTGATATAGTATTTCTAGTGCTTTCCAACAGTGCCAATATTTATTAGTTTGGTGATGCTGGAGATGCCAAGATGAATAAATATGGAATTTTCAGAAATGAAGAAATGAACGGTATGAATAGAGCAGAAGAAGGTGTAATGGAATGAGGAAGAAAAAAAGGAAGAGGAAGAAGAACTGGAAGAGAATCATTGGGGTGCTGTTGCTTCTGATGATTATGGCAGGCTGCACATATGGTGTGTCATTCTATCAATCTATGACTGGGGCAGTAGACTCCATGTATAAAGAAACAGAAACGACAGAGATGCGGGAAGAGGAGATATCCCTTGAAGAGCTTGAGCCTTTCTCGGTCTTACTCTTGGGTGTTGATGAGAGGCAGGGAGATAAAGGCCGCTCAGACAGCATTATGGTGCTGGCTGTCAATCCAGAAAAGGAATCCGTTGAAATGGTCAGTATCCCGAGAGATACCCGGACAGAAATTGCCGGTAAGGGAATAACAACGAAGATCAACCATGCCTATGCTTACGGTGGTGTAGAGACAGCAACGGATACCGTTGAACAATTTCTCGATATCCCAATTGATTACTTTGTTCAGATTAATATGGAAAGCTTCAAGGGAATCGTGGATGCCTTAGGAGGCATCACCGTAATGAACTATGAGGAATTCACCCATGCAGGAACTCATTTTGCAGAAGGAGAAATTCTCTTAAACGGCAAGGAGGCATTGGCCTTCTCAAGAATGAGATATGAGGATGTACGCGGTGATTTTGGCCGGCAAACAAGACAGAGGGAAGTTCTTGAAGCCATCATTGAAAAAGGGGCAAGTTTCTCAACGCTGACGAAATACCAAGATATATTCAACACCCTCGGAGATCATATAAAAACCAATTTGACCTTTGACCAAATGATGGATATTCAGAAAAATTACCGCTCCGCTGCCCAATCCATTGAACAAATTGAGATGGAAAGTACCAGTGAAAAGCTATATGATGAAGGGTATGGAAAAGAGTTGTACTTTGAGATCATCACCGATGAAGAGCGTTTAAAGGTTCAACAGCATCTCAAGGAACAATTAGAATTGCAGTAAATGAGGTGGTTTGATGAATTTAGCTGAGTTTTCCCGCTATGACGGGTTAGGTTTGGCTGAGCTGGTGAAAAAGGGTCAAATCAGTACGAAGGAATTATTGGAGGATGTCAGTAAAATGACGGATGACATCAATCCAGAACTGAATGCGATTGTGCACACACGATTTGAACAGGCATTAACCGAAGCAGGAAAAATGGATTTCAACAAACCATTTGCAGGTGTTCCGATTTTCTTGAAAGATCTTTCCCAGTCTATCGCGGGGGAGAGGGCTACAGCTGGGACGAAGCTATTGAAGGACCGGGTAGCCAACATTGACTCCCATTATGTGAGAAAAATCCGAGAAGCCGGCTTTCTTATTGCCGGGCAGACGAGCACGCCTGAATTCGGGCTGAAAAATATTACGGAGCCGGCTCTTTACGGGCCTTCACGGAATCCTTGGAATCCAGCGTATTCACCAGGCGGTTCGAGCGGTGGTGCTTCGGCAGCCGTTGCAGCTGGAATTGTCCCAATCGCCGGAGCAAGTGACGGAGGAGGGTCCATTCGTATACCTGCCTCCTTCACCGGGCTTGTCGGGTTAAAACCGACAAGAGGCAGAACACCGGTTGGACCAGGTGTAGGAAGGCAATGGCATGGTGCTGCTGTGGACTTTGTCCTCACGAAAACAGTCAGAGACAGCGCGGCCATGCTTGATGTCCTGCAGGTACTGCAGCCAGAAGCCGCTTTCAACGTGCCGCTTTATCAAGGAAGCTACTTAGAAGATTTGAACAATGGTGAGCGGAAATTTCGAATTGCCTTTTCAGTGAAATCTCCAGTCGGTACTCCGGTTTCAGCTGATGCTGTGAAGGCTGTACATAAAACCGTTAAATGGCTCGAAGAACAAGGCCATCATGTGGAAGAAAAGGAGCCTGAAATCGATGGAATCAGGCTTATGGAGAATTACTACATCATGAACTGCGGTGAAATGGCCGCAGATATCAGGTCCATCGAGGAATCCATTGGCCGTAAAGTAACAAGTGAAGATATTGAAATTGTCTCCTGGGTTCTGAAGACAGCTGGAGAACAGGTATCAGCCATCCAGTTCACCAGAAGCATTGCTGAATGGGATACGGCAGCGGCCCAGATGGCTCACTTCAACCAAACCTTTGATTTATACATCACGCCAGCTACTGCCAGCACCGCTCCTCGGATAGGTGAACTGACCCATTCGAAGAAAGAGGAAGAGGAATTGCTTCAAATTGAAGAAGCATCCCCGTCCGAACAATTAAGAATGGTCTACGATATGTTTCTCCCAAGCTTGACCTATACACCGTTTACTCAATGGGCAAACATTATTGGCCAGCCGGCAATCAGTTTACCTGTTCATATGGGTGACAATGGACTGCCAATCGGCGTCCAGATTATGGCTCCAAAGGGAAGAGAGGATTGGCTATTAGGTTTAGCCGCACAAATGGAGGAATCTCCGATTTGGGTTGGATTGAAGGGGATGTAAGGGTAA
>NZ_JBJEFJ010000140.1:0-1620 GCF_051873915.1 Pradoshia sp. | reverse complement strand
TCTTTTTTAAGACTTGCTTAGCGTTTCGTTTTGTTTAGTTTTCAAAGAACAATCTATTTCTTTTTCAATTCGTTGTCGTTTTCAGCGACTTTTATATCTTAACAAGTTTTTGATTTCTTGTCAATAACTTTTTTGAAAAAGTTTTTTTGTCGTTTACCTCGTTTTCATCAAGGTCATCAGCGACGTTTATTAATATATCATCTCAAAAACGTTTGGTCAATATAATTTTTTAAATTTCTTCATGAATTTTATAATAGCGATGATACAGCTTCATACCCTTCGTCTCCTGCAAGACAACCTCAATGTATCCCCGGTCTATTAAATATTCAATTAAGATGCGGAGGTCTTCTCCATAATAGACTAACTCTTTATGCGAATATAGCTCATCATAGGACCAATAATCGCTGCCCCGCTCCCCGATAATCTCCATGATATGCCCAGAACCAGATTCTGTTCTTGTATGGATTAAAAAATCACTGACTAGAAACAGCAGTTCCAAACGCTGTTCTACACTCTCATCACTATAAACAAGTTCCTCATACAATTTATAAATGTCCGGTCCAATCTGCTTCACTTGGTTCCAGACCGTCACTTCCGGATGATACCCCTTCTCAATCACTTCAAGTCTCGCCAAATGATGGAGCGCATGGACAATATGATTATAGGCATCAAGAATATTTCCTTGATCGAATAGTTCTTTCCCATCCATATATCGCCTGATTAATTTAGCGAATTCTATCCCTTTCTTGATTTTTCGTCCATAGAACGGGAATTCATCCATTTCCCTTTTCAAGGATGCTAAATAGTCATTACGGTCAAATACGATTTTTCCATTGTAGATCCAGTCGATAATTTTCCTGTTTGTACCGAGCAGTCTCCATTCATTCAATTTATCCTCCGTCACAACATGAAGAGCTGCCTTTTTATGTTCATACGCATAGTGCTTAATGAATACAGGTGGTTTATCCTGACTATTAATGATAACGAGTAAAATGCAATCAAATGTATCCGTGCTAGGACTCTCAGGTGAATTCTTTTCGATTAATAACACACCTTGCGTTTCTGGGTTGCTTGCTCTCTCTTGGTATACAGGCCTTAGGATATCTTCCATTGTTCTACTCCTTTAGAAGGGTTTTTGGGTATATAAACTAATTCAACAATATTCGACAGACTCCTGCCACTATTTTGTTTTAGATTCACGATTATATAGATGACGCTGGATAATATGGTATATTATAGTAGACAAAAGGGGGATCAGCTGTGGCTAAGTATAGTAGCAAAATCAATAAAATAAGAACATTCGCTCTTAGTTTGATTTTTATCGGGTTCATCATTATGTATATCGGCATTTTCTTCCGCACCTCACCTTTACTGATGACAATCTTTATGGTTTTAGGCCTTCTCGCCATGATGGCAAGCATGGTCGTATACTTCTGGATCGGCATGCTTTCAACCAAAGCCGTACAGGTTGTCTGTCCAAATTGCGGAAAACCAACAAAGATCCTCGGCCGGGTTGATATGTGCATGCATTGCCGCGAGCCATTAACCTTAGATAAGAAGTTAGAGGGCAAGGAATTTGATGAAACCTATAATAGAAAAAACCAAGAGAACCATCATGCA
>NZ_JBJEFJ010000139.1:0-8230 GCF_051873915.1 Pradoshia sp. | reverse complement strand
AATGCGCATGCATTTGGGTCTTTCTCTACTCGTTATTTCAATTCGCCTTTGATGATTGTAAGGAAGTCTTCAAAAGGCATAACTTCGGATTTTTGTTCTCCGTATTTGCGGACATTGACTTGGCCGTTTTCTTGTTCTTGGTCACCAATGACGAGCATGTACGGGATCTTGAGCATTTGAGCTTCACGGATTTTGTAGCCCATTTTCTCATCGCGAAGGTCCACTTCTACGCGCAGTCCTGCTGCTTGGAGGTCTGCTTCGATTTTCTTCGCGTAATCAAGGTGTACATCCGGAGATACAGGGATGACTTGTACCTGTACCGGTGCGAGCCATGTTGGGAAGGCTCCTTTGTATTCCTCAATCAAGAAGGCAACGAAGCGTTCCATTGTGGATACGACACCGCGGTGGATAACAACCGGACGGTGCTGTTTGCCGTCTTCGCCAACATATGTTAGGTCGAAACGTTCTGGCAGCAAGAAGTCAAGCTGTACAGTGGAAAGTGTTTCGTCTTTTCCAAGGGCTGTTTTCACTTGAACGTCTAGTTTTGGTCCGTAGAAGGCTGCTTCTCCTTCTGCTTCGTAATAGTCAAGGCCAAGCTCATCCATGGCTTCTTTCAGCATGGATTGTGCTCTTTCCCACATTGCGTCATCATCGAAGTATTTTTCTTTATCTTCCGGATCGCGGTAAGAAAGACGGAAGGAGTAGTCCTCCATGCCGAAATCTTTGTATACTTCAAGAATTAAGTTCACGACACGCTTGAATTCGTCCTTGATTTGATCAGGGCGAACGAAGACGTGGGCATCATTCAATGTCATCCCGCGTACACGCTGCAGTCCAGCAAGGGCACCGGACATTTCATAGCGGTGCATCATGCCAAGCTCAGCAATACGGATTGGAAGCTCACGATAGCTGTGGATGTCATTTTTGTAAATCATCATGTGGTGCGGGCAGTTCATCGGGCGAAGGACAAGCTGCTCATTATCCATATCCATGATAGGGAACATGTTCTCTTGGTAGTGGTCCCAGTGTCCGGATGTTTTGTATAGATCCACGCTTCCCATGATTGGTGTGTATACATGGTCATATCCAAGCTTTTGCTCTTTATCCACGATATAGCGCTCAATCACGCGACGGATTGTCGCTCCTTTTGGAAGCCATAATGGAAGGCCTTGTCCAATCAATTGGGAGTTCATGAACAGGTCAAGCTCTTTCCCAATCTTACGGTGGTCACGCTCTTTCGCTTCTTGAAGGAGGCGAAGGTGCTCATCAAGGTCCGCTTTATTGAAGAAAGCTGTACCATATACGCGTTGAAGCATTTTATTGTCGCTGTCTCCGCGCCAGTATGCACCAGCGATGTTCAATAATTTAAATTCCTTGATTTTGCCTGTGGATGGTACGTGTACTCCGCGGCATAGGTCAAAGAATTCACCTTGTTCATAGATTGTGACGGTTTCATCTTCAGGAATCGCATCAATCAATTCAAGCTTGTACTCATCACCAATTTCTTCGAAGAGACGTTTCGCCTCATTACGGCTGACTTCTTTACGTACAACCTCAAGGTTCGCGTTGATGATTTTTTTCATTTCCTTCTCAATCACCGGAAGGTCTTCTGGTGTGATGGACTCATCAAGATCCATATCATAGTAGAATCCGCCTTCAATGACCGGACCTACTCCGAATTTCACGTTTTTGTAGATACGTTTCACAGCTTGAGCCATTAAGTGCGCTGTGCTGTGGCGAAGAATCTCAAGTGCTTCCGGCTGGTCTGGTGTGATGATTTCAACAGAAGCATCTTCAAGGATTGGTCTACGCAGGTCATAAAGGGCTCCGTTCACCTTTCCGGCAAGTGCCTTTTTCTTTAAGCCTGAACTGATGGAGGAAGCGATTTGTTCAGTTGTTGTCCCGGCATCAAATTCCTTTACCGCTCCATCCGGGAATGTAATGTTAATTTTCTCGGCCATGTCTGCCACTCCTTTTTTTGCAAAATAAAAAGCCCGCCCCTCAATATATATCAAGGGACGAGCTGTTATGGATTTAGTCATAATACCCGCGGTTCCACCCAAATTCCGGCATTTCTGCCGACACTTAGTTTCTGTTAACGGAGTTCTCCGTCAGCCAATACTAGCCCTTCGTAAGCGTTCCTGACTGAAGTTCAAAGGTGGTAAGCATATCTGCTGTTGCGAGGAAGCTTTCAGCCGGCGGCTTCCCTCTCTAAACGCAAAGCGTTTGATCATGCCCGTGTCCTTATCATAACTTATCTTCTATATGAGGTTTGGTATGTAGGTAATTATAAAAGCTTATGATGACAAAAGCAAGGAGGTTGAATAAAATTATCTCGTATCCCCCGCTTCCCTCACACGCTCAGCAAAGCTTCTAGGGTGAGCAATAATAATCCGTTCCTCAAAGATTTTTTGGAGCGTCCGGATAATTCGAATTTCCTCATCTTCAGCATAAATAAAAATTTTCCGCGGCGCCATCGAAACGAGAGGAGCAATCGTATTGGAATCCACGAACATCGGATTTTCTGCCATCAGCTTACGGTCAATTGTGTTTGCAAGATTCCGTTTGGATATGAGCTGAAAATGCTGATTATAAAAGAAGAATTCGTCATTGTAGACGAGATGGACCTCCTCTAATAGCGGACGCCTTACCTCAAGGAGCCCTCGAATCAGGTAAATAAACTCCTGATAATCCTGTTCAAGCTTATATTCATCAATGGCAATACCAACGAGCGCAACGAGATCATCCTGTATGGAGCGCATTCGGAAATTCCATAAGGATTGATAGGAAAAAGGAACTTGTTCAGAGACAATGTCCTGGAACAAGCCTAATATCCTTTGCCTTACCTTCTTTGGAAGATTATTCGCTCCGTGATAGACAACTTCCCCCTCCCACATTAGCATAGCCATTTCCGCTATGTGCTCCACCTCATCCTCATCTTGGAAGAAATAGCGTTCCTCAATGATTTCCCGGATTTTCCTCTCCAAATGATAAGATGAGAAAAAGGAGAATAAGAATTCTATCAAAGCAAGGCAGACTGCCTGATCCTGATTCGGTTCAAGGCGGAAGGAGATGAACGTTTGTTCATCGTTCTCGGCTGGACAGACTGCCTGTTGGATGATTGGACGACTATTCTGCAAGCGCATTTGCCAGCAGGCTTGTTCTTCCCGTGAATCAAAATACACCGTGAGCAACCAAATCCCTCCAAACTTAACGAAACTTTATAATCCATATATATGGGACAATGCATTCCTTTAGAATGGCAGGATCAAATTATGAGGTATGAAAAAAGACTGCCAACAAAGGCAGCCTCCATTTCTATTCTCTTCTGTTCTTTCCATCCATCTCGACTGGTACAGTCAGATTCCGGACACGTTCCATGATTCGTTTCCCCTTCACGCGCTCCTCTTCTCCTCGTTGGGTATAAGAGAAATGATGTTCGAGCTCCTTCCAGTTGAAATTCGATGTAAAGAAGGTCGGCAAATTCTCATGCATCCGGTATTGGAGAATCGGACCGAGCACGTCATCACGGGCCCACGCACTCATGGTCTCCGCTCCGATATCATCAATCATTAGGACCTGTACCTCTTTAAGGGCATCGATCTTTTGATTGAAGGTGTTTTCAGCGAAGGAGCCTTTCAACTCACGCAGGAACTCGGGCCAATAGACAATATGGGAGGAGATGCCGTCCTCTGACAAGCCATTAGCAATGGCGCCGAGGAGATACGTCTTGCCGACACCGAATTCCCCGTATAAATAGAGCCCTTTATTATGGATGCCTTTTTTATAATTATCGACGAAATTCTTAGCCTTCTCGATTGCTTCAATTCTCGCCTCTGTCACATACTCATCAATATATAAATCAGCGAAGGTTGCATTCACAATCTCCTTCGGCACATGGCTCGCGTGAATCAGCTTCCGCAGGCGGTTCTTCTCCTCATGGAGGAGTTTCTTGCGGCATGGCTCATAGGATACATCAATTCTCTTTCCTTGGATGAATAAGCGCGGGGTATGTCCGCCAATTAAGTTACGGCAGCTTTCAAGCGATGGACATTCATCACATGTCTTCGTTTGAGTCGCATACTCATACAATTTGTTCATGCTCTTCTCAACCATGTCATTGGTCAATTCATCCTCATGCTCACGCAAAAAGGCGCGAACATCCGGGTTGCTCAAAACCAGATTGCGCATTTCATCCCATCTTTTCTGGAAGCTCTCTCGATTCCCCAGCTTATTCAATGAGTCCTGTATATTCTTCACTGCTTCTCACCTCCCTGCTGAGTTCCGCCTTGTATTTGTTCCTTCAGTCTCCGCGCCCTCTCAGCAATATCCTCCGTCTGAGCGGCTGGCTCCTTTTTCTTCTTGTCATCCATCCATTCTGGAATCATTTCTTTCCTTCCGGAGGTATTTACGCGGCGATTCGTTGTTTTGGCCGTTTTATTCTGCTTCTCATCGGCCCATTTTTGGTACTTCTTATGCTCACTCTTGGCTGTATCATAGGCTTCGCGTACGGTCGTAATCTTTTTGCGGGCCCAATGGGAGGCAATCGTCTCCACATAGCTTGCCTGAAGCTTCATATCCGAACGTAGCATGACATAATGGAGAAGGACATTAACAACGCCTGGCGGCAGCTTTTGATTAACCATCACCTTTTCAACAAGCGCCAGATCTTTCTCTGATGGCAGAGCGCCTTCAGATAAGCTGACTAGAAATTCCAGCGGTGATGTCGTTTCAAATGTATAAAGTAAATGCTCCTCAGGCGTTTTCGGCTCAAAGATGGTGCGCTCATATTCCGGCTGCACCCGTTCAATAATAGCCGGCATTTCCTCACCATGATTGATTAAGAACAGCTCACGCGCACTTTTGCGCAGCTCGTCAATATCTATCTCTTCATGCTCATTTTGACAGCGGAGGATGAGCTTGCTCATGTCCATAACCCCTATCTTGTAAAGATAGGCAAGCGTCGCGACCGCCTCCATAACAGCTGGAGTAAAGGATTTCCGCGAGATAAAGCTGCTCTTTAAGGACGCGAATAATAATTCAAAGTCAAATTGCTCGATGAAATTAGCGCTGTATCCCTGCACATCTTTAGAGAAGAACTGATTTTGGGTCGTTGTTTTCGGCTCAGCCAATTCCTTCGGATTCTTGAACTCTGATTCAAATACATCCGTAAATGAGTGAGTAACATCCTCATAATCATCTGGAATCTTCTTATCAGAAAACATCGATAAGAGCCGCTCATAATGTCTGCTGTCGAGCTTTTGCTGAAGATAAATTGGCAATAGATCATCGTGGAAAAATGCATCCGGCGTGAGCGGAGGCATGATTTCATAAATAAAGACATTTCCTTCGGCAGCAGCCTTCTTATAGGTCTTTAACAAGCCGATTCCTTCTAGCCTTCTGCGGCATTGATAGATGTCATCAAGCGGCATTCCGAGTACATCCATCAGCCATCGGTGGGTGGTCTGCTTTGAATACATCATCCCGGTAGTCACCTCGTTAAGGAAGGTCAAATACAGCGAGATAGATAGACCGCCGATCAGCGGCTGATACAGATACTGAATCACCTTATGATCCATCTCTGACAATTTATCCTTATACAGGACAACATATCGATCTTTTGGGTTTACGAACATCCAGGAATATTGCATCATATTTACAAACCTTTCGCCTGCAAGAAGTGATAATGGCAAAAAAGAGCTAAAGAAACTGCCTTCAGCCCTGTTTTAATCTTCTTTTTTTATTAATTCCTTTAATTCCTTAATAAATACGTTGATATCTTTAAACTGTCGATAAACAGAGGCAAACCTTACATAGGCGACTTCATCCACCTCAGCAAGACGGTCCATGACCATCTCTCCAATATGGTCGCTCTTCACCTCGGAGAAGCCCTGATTTCGCAGTTCCTTCTCTACTTCTGTCGTGATTTCCTCTAGTTCCTTCAAGGCAACATGGCGTTTCTCACATGCCCTGATTAATCCGCGAAGGATCTTCTCACGACTGAATTCTTCACGGGCACCGTCTTTCTTCACCACAATCAAAGGTATTTCCTCTACCTTCTCAAACGTGGTAAACCGGTAGCCGCAGGACTCACATTCTCTTCTTCTGCGTATGGAACGACCTTCATCCGCAGGCCGGGAATCGAGCACTCTTGTCCCGTTATGGTGGCAAGTTGGACATATCATTTCGATTAGCACCGTCCCTTTCTCTATAGTTCTATCTTATAGAAACAAGCCCTTTTGGACAAGTGTTTGTTTCAAATAGACAAAAGCTGCTTTGTATTATACGGCGATTCGTCAAAAAAAGGATGCGATTCTTAATCGGCATCCCTTTCAAATAGTTGAATTTACATGGCGTGAACTCTTCTTACAGCAACAGGCCCCATGCCTCTTGGTATCTCAAAGGTTTCCTTCTTTTGAGCATTCAAGGCATCAGCGATATAGTTAGCTGCAACGTTCGGATCAAGGTCACCGCAAGTATATACATCAATACTAGCATAACCGTGTTCCGGAAAACTATGAATCGTTAAATGCGATTCAGAAATGATGACGACTCCACTGACTCCTTGGGGGGCGAATTTATGAAAGGCAACCTCTCTTACTTCAGCTCCCGACCTAAGTGCAGCATCTACAAAAATTTGCTCGATCTTATTCATATCGTTCAACTTTGTTAAATCACAGCCCCATAATTCCGAAATGACATGACGACCAATAGTTTTCATATTTAATTCCCCCTTCAAGCATTTAAACGAATTTGATACCTTCGTTTCTGGCCGCAACTGCCACGGGGGAAAGTTAGTCCTACGAGGTCCTAACCCTTTAAGCAGCCAGTGCCAGGATATGAAGTTCACGGTTTTTAGTATATAATTTTTAGGTTGTTTTTGCAACAAAACCCTGCCAATTATTGTATTTCCTCCCATATTCGTTGTCCAAAAATAAACCGCTCCCATTTATACGGGAGCGGTTTTTACTATCCTTATTCAGCTTACTTGTGCTTTTTCCTTTACGAGTAAATGGGCTACATGGTTCACTAAATCTACAACCCTGCATGAATAGCCCCATTCATTATCATACCAAGCAAGGACCTTTACCTTTTGTTCGCCAATCACCATGGTTGACAGACTGTCAATAATGGTTGAATGCGGATTGGTGGTGAAATCAATGGAAACGAGCGGTTCCTCGCAAACCTCCATGATCCCAGCAAGCTTCCCGCCTGCTGCATTCTTCAATGCTCGGTTGACATCATCAGCCGTAACTGGTGTTTTCAAGTCAACGACCAAGTCCACAAGAGATACATTCGGCGTCGGCACACGGAGCGCTGTCCCGTGCAGCTTGCCCTTTAATTGTGGCAGAACGAGTGATAAAGCCTTGGCAGCACCTGTTGTAGTCGGAATGATACTTTGTGCACAAGCTCTTGCTCTCCGCAGGTCTTTATGCGGATTGTCGATATTATTCTGGTCATTCGTATAGGCATGAACCGTTGTCATCAAGCCATTATCAATGCCAAACTGCTCATCAAGCACCTTGGCAAGCGGAGCCAGGCAATTCGTTGTACACGAGGCATTAGAGATAACGAAATGATTGGCGATATCCAATTGCTCTTCATTGACACCCATGACAATTGTGACATCTTCGTTTGTACCCGGCGCTGTAAGCACTACCCTCTTTGCCCCAGCTGTTAAATGAAGAGATGCCTTATCACGATGATTGAATTTGCCAGTTGCTTCAATCACGATATCAATTTCAAGACTTTTCCACGGCAAAGCTTCCGGGTTTCGGTTATTAATCAGCAATACTTTCTTCCCATCCACGACTAAATGATCCTCATGTGGAACGACTTCCCCCTCAAATCGTCCATGAGTAGTATCATACTTTATTAAATGCGCTAGTGTTTCCGCAGGATAGCTGGCGTTGATCGCTACAATTTCCATGTTGTCTTCTTTGATGGCCTTCCGGAATACCATTCTCCCGATACGACCAAATCCATTGATTGCAACTCTAGCCTTCATTCCATTTCCCCCTAATATGAGTTATACAATTAACCAAAAATTATATAAATAGTATAGCACATTAGATAAAATACTGTATAGTTTGAACGCCTTTTTTTGGCAATTAAAACCCTTCCATTTGCATAAAATGGGAATAATTCAATGCGATAACTATTAGCATATAGGGTAGCCCTGGCAAACGATTCGAGGATGAACAAAGGATAATAAAAGGAGAGGGCTCTT
>NZ_JBJEFJ010000138.1:0-37827 GCF_051873915.1 Pradoshia sp. | reverse complement strand
AGATACCATTACGCTCCGTGAAGATATATTTTTTCATTTTTGGGTTCCAACGACGAGTTTGGTGCCCGAAGTGTACACCTGCTTCAAGCAGTTGTTTCATTGAAATAACAGACATGTTTCTTCCTCCTATGGTTTTGTTTTTTCCTCCGCTTAAATCATTTTCAGGCTGAAACTGCCTCAAATGGCAGCACCATCAGTCCAAATCAATAAGCGTGTGTAATAACACCATGAAATAATATAGCATACTGTCATCTTACAATCAAGCCTTATTCATTCATTTTGATCAAAAGTTCGATTTCCGTTTTGCCTCTGCCCATTACCTTCGCAATTTGCTCTACGGTATTGCCTTGGCCCTTTAGCCTCAGTGCCTGAAGGAGGAGAAAGTTCTCTCTTGAATTCTCAGGCAGCTCTCTCTCTTTTTCCTCAGCTGACAAAGCTGCCGCACCCTCTTCTTTGCTTATCTGTCCTACATCTGCTTTCTCCACAAGAGCGGCCTTCAGCCTCCCATTATCCTCCTTCATCTCAACTAAGAAAGCTGTAAGCAGATTCTCTATATTCTCTGTGTTGGCATGCATGTTTTCTTCCATCTGGAACAGCCGGTTTTGCCGGAGATATAAGATAATAATTGCCAGGATAGCAGCCAGATTTACCATCATGCTCACGATTAGTACTAATACCATCTACCCTCTCACCCCGAATAGTCTTTTTTCCCTTAATCAACGGATAGACGGATGAGGTGTTTTCCTCCTCCGCTCCGCCCCTTTTTTGATGATTGGCAGCTCTATCATTCGTCTGAATCGCCTAAAGGTGAAACCTCTGACGTTATAAAGGATGAACAGAGATCTCCCTTCCGCTTTCCGTAAATCTGACAGATTTAAAGATTTGATTCAAAGGCTTCGTATACTTGCCAATCTGAATATGTACATTTGGGTAACAAATACCATGAACGATAATTTCAGCATCCATTTCGTTCACACCGTATTCCAGCCGCAGCCGTTCCTCCCTTATGCCAGACAGCTCCTGCTCAAGCACTTCCCTTGTTCTTTGCTGCTTCTTAAGAAGGATTGTCTCCCTGACTCCGACTGTTCCCGTTTCCTGTCTCATCACTTCAAATTTCGCTGCAATCATCGTCAGCTTCGAAATCGTTTCAAACAATTGCTTTGCCCGCATGTCTAATTCTGATTTATGCCGTTCAATCGCCTCTGTTTGTCCGATAAGAATCAGTGTGTGTGCATAATGGATGTTGCCCGCATCTCGGATTTCCACTCCTTTAACAGCTTGAATAGCTCCTCCAATTAACTGGCCCCTCCTGCACCGTATCAAGCCATAGGAGGTCACTTGGCTGTGCAGGATATAATGTTTGACCTCAATATCACCAAAAGCGAGCACATTTGCTCGATTAATATAGAGGGATTTAAGCGTAGCTCCTGCTCGAATTTGACAATCCTGTTCACCCGATATGCCCCCTTGAACATAAATGGAGCCATCCGCCTGTATATCCGAGCCTTCAATGAGACCGAAAACCTTCAAATCTCCTCCAACGCGTATTTTATAGCCCGGCGGAACATTGCCTTTAATCGTTACATTTCCGATAAATTCAATGTTTCCGACTGATAAATCTAAATCACCGTCTACCACATAAACAGGATTGACTTGAATCACATTCCAATTAAAGCTTACCTCACCATCTGAAACGGCCATGATTTCATTTCCGTGCTGAATGACATTTAGACCAAGCGTTATGGCAGCCGGCTTGCCTCTCCTAGGAAGGAGGCGGTTTCCGTATATATCTGTCCCGCACACACCCTTTTCTGGGTCTTTTATCGTCGCGATACGGTCCCCTGTTTGGACAGACGGGATATGAATGACATCTCGGAAATCAGCTCCTTCTTCTCTTCTCTCAAGCTGGGGAGATACATGAAAAATAACCCTTCCGTCCTTCCCGTTGATTGGTTGTTTTCCGCGTGCAACGAGAAAAGGCTTCAAGCTGATGTCTCCATGGCATAGGCGTACTAGCTCACCTTTCATGATTCCTGCTGTGATTCCTTGGTCATTCAGCCATTTTTCCACTTCTTCAGGCGACTCCCTGATTATGACATCTTGTTCGATATGTACCCATGCCTTCATTCGATCTCTTGATACCGTTAACGTAAATGGAATATCCACCCTGCATCCTCCACCTATAGATAGACTGATTTCTGCAATACATTGCGCAGCTTGAACAATGCACGTGAATGAATCTGCGATATCCTTGAAGTAGAAAGATTGAGAATTTGTCCAATTTCAGTCAATGTCAGCTCCTTATGATAGAACAGGTCAAGCACCAATTGTTCCTTCTCCCCTAATGTCTGGATTTGCCTTCCCATTTCAGCGATTGTTTCTTTTTTCATAAGCGCTTCCTCAGGAGATACGGCTTGCTCATCCTTTACAATAAAGGTTTGTACTTCCCCTTCCTGGTGCTCCTTTGGCTGGTCATCCATGGAGAGAACATTCGCAAAGAAATTTTCATTTGCAACAGAATTGACCTCCTCCTCTGCCATACCCAATTCCTCTGCCAGCTCTGCCATGGAGATATTCCTCATTTTCTTCTGTTCAAGCTGTTCAATGGTTGCTTCTATTAGCTTGGCCTTCTCCCTTGTGCTTCTTGGAAGCCAATCCTCTTTTCTAAGCCCGTCAATGATGGCACCGCGTATCCGAAAGGAAGCATATGTTTCAAACTTCAGGTCGCGGGATAGATCGAATTTTTCCAGCGCATCAAAAAGCCCCATCAATCCAAGGCTGCGAATATCATCTCTGTTAACGCTTTTAGGCAGATTCACAGAAATCCGCTGAACATGATAATTCACTAAAGGCAAATACTTCTTCGCCAATATATCTCCAGCCTGCTCATCACGGCCATCAAGCCAAGCATGCCAACACTGCTGTTCCTCACAAACATTTACTTGAGGCACCATGCGTTCCCCCCTGCAACTTTTTATCTATTTTTTCACATACGTCTCATTCATGAAGCCTTCTATCCTTTTAAGAATGAATCATAAACAATAGCTCCTGCACATCAACCATCCATACAGGCTTGCCACCAAGAATCGCCTTCCCTGAAATACGGGCATCAGCTTTAGATTCAAGAGGTTTAACAGCTATTTCCTGCTGTCCGATAAATTCATCCACCGCAATAGCCGCCAGCTTATTTCCCTTTTGAATAACCAAGACAGCAGCTTTTCGTGTATCCTTCAATGATGAGCTGCACAGACCAAATACTTCCCCAAGATGGATGATTGGAATGGATTCCCCTTGATAAATCATGCTAGATCCGATTCCAGATTCGTCATTGGCACCTTCAATCATGAGACAGTCAATAACCGAGATAAGCGGAAAGGCATATGTCTCTGACTTCGTTTTCACGAGCAGGGCTGGAAGCATGGAAAGGGTTAGCGGTAGTTTAATCGTAAAGCGAGATCCTACGCCCCGCATCGACTGGACCATCACTTCACCGCCCAAGGATTCAATCATGGTTTTTACTGCATCAAGCCCCACTCCACGTCCGGAAATATCCGATATTTGCTGGGCTGTTGAGAATCCAGAAGCAAATATTAGCTGGAGTTTTTCTTCCGCACTCATCCTATCTGCCTGAATAGAAGACACAATCCCCAGTTCAACAGCTCTTCTTACAATCACCTCTTCGTCAATGCCTGCACCATCATCCTCGATTTCCACCATGACATCATTCCCGCTGTTATAGGCGCGAATAGCAATGGTTCCCTCAGATGGTTTGCCTGACTGTTTTCTTGTTTTGGGATTTTCAATCCCATGATCAAGGGCATTTCTTAAGAAATGCAGCACAGAATCCCCAACTTCATTAATAATAGAACGATCAATTTCAGTTGCAGCCCCTGTTATTTCCAGCCTGACCTCCTTATCTAATTCCTTCGATAAGCGTCTAACCATCGCTGGAAAACGATTAAAAATGTCCTCGGCAGGTACCATTCGCATATTCAGCAGGATGCTCTGCATTTCTGCCGTCGTACCCGCCATGCCAGAAACAGCCTCTATCAACCGTGGATGATCAATCTCCTGAGCTAGCTTTTCTAGCCTGCTGCGGTAAATGATTAATTCCTCGAATGCCGACATTAGTCCATCTAGTCTCTCAATATTGACGCGTATCGATTTTTGGATTGGTTTATCGAGTATGTTCAGCCTTTCAGAGTGTTCTTTCCTAGCAACAGGAGAACTCTCCAAAAGCTTATTTAAAGAGATTGGGCGGATTCTGACCCTTTCGACCTCAGCGATGTCCATGATCTTTTCATGCACCTGTGCGATATCTTTCTTTGTTGTAATAGTGGCCGTAAACATCCTTTCGAAAGGCTCCTGCTCCAAATCAGCTGCTGCAGGGATTGCACGAATAATCTCCCCCATGGATTCAAGCAGCCGAAAAACCAACAGAGCACGCGCTGCTTTCATTTGGCAATCCTCTCTTAAGGAGATTTCCAGATGGTAAACATTGAATTGCCGCTTTACTGCCTCTTCCATAACGAATCGTTCATGGCTTGCATATTCAAAGAGAGCTATGCTGCGCCCTTCTTTTGCTGGTGCAGCTTCTTGATGATTGATTGTCTCTGATCGGCCACCGCTGGAGTTTTGAGACTCCAATACAGCGGCACGTGACTGGACCGTACCGTCACTCCCCTTCTCTATCAATAAGAGCTTCTCTTCCAGAGCATCTAACATTTGGAATATAGAATCGAGTAAAACAGGTGTGACAGGAAGTCGCCGGTGCCGAATTTCATCAAGGACATTCTCCATTTCGTGGGTTAACTGCGTGATATCTTCAAATTCCATCGTAGCAGCCATCCCCTTTAGCGTATGGGCTGCACGAAATATTTCATCTACCAATCTATGATTATTTGGCTGCCTTTCCAGCAGAAGCAGCTGATGATTGC
Source organism: Pradoshia sp. (assembly GCF_051873915.1). Lineage (NCBI taxonomy): Bacteria > Bacillati > Bacillota > Bacilli > Caryophanales > Bacillaceae > Pradoshia > Pradoshia sp. The sequence continues at coordinate 32,890 of NZ_JBJEFJ010000138.1, read as the reverse complement.
ATACTTGCAAGTGTTCCTTGCTCTCTTCAATAAAAATATCTAGATATTGGCCCAAATCCATTCATACTCATCCTTCCACATACGAAAAATCTCGTATCTGCCATTTCTACTGTCTATTAAAGAGATATCCTCTTACCTTGCTCATAAAGGACAACTCTTGACCAGTCCCTTTGTTTTCATTACCTAAATAGGATTGTTGTAATTGTTTAAGTGCCGTGCTCGCCCGTGCTTTTGGTTCCAGTTCCAAAAACGGAACTTGCCTCAATACCGCTCTGCTGACACTGCTGTCATCCGGAATAACTCCCAGCCTTGAGACATCCTTATTCAGGAATTTTCCGGCAGCACCTGCGAGCCTGGTCAATACCTCCTCGCCATTCTTATAGGAGGGAGCACGATTACAAATCAGATAAAAAGGAATATCAGCTGCCTGCTTCGTCAAAAATTTCATCATTGAATAAGCATCCGTAATGGCTGTCGGCTCCGGTGTCGTGATAATGAAGACTTCATTCGCCGCTATCATGAATTGAAGAGACTGGTCAGACACTCCCGCTCCCATATCCATCAAAATATAGTCATAACGCCCAAGAATTTGTTCAAATTCAGCACTGAACCGTTCAAAAAGCCGATCACTAAGGGACAATAATTGCGTTAAGCCTGTTCCGCCCCCAATATAATGGACACCACCAGGACCTTGTTCGATAATATCTGTTAAAGGAACACCCTTTTCGAAGTGGTCGGCAATTGTATATCGATTTGATTTTCCGATTAAAATATGGATATTTCCCATCCCAATATCAAAGTCAATGACCAGCACCCTGTACCGTTCCTGCGCCAGCCCAACAGCGAAATTGATGGAGAAATTGGACTTTCCAACGCCGCCTTTTCCACTTGTTACGGCAATGACCTTTCCTCGTTTCCCATTATGCTCCTCTAATCTTCGTCTCAGCATATCAGCTTGATCGGACATGCTCTCTTCCTCCAAAAACCATATTGATGATATTTTCCGGAGTTGCTGCTTGTATATCATCCGGTACATCCTGCCCATTCGTTATGTATGCAACGGGAGCAGAGTAATTCATAATGAAATTAATCATTCCGCCTAAGCTTTCTGTTTCATCTGTTTTCGTAAAGATTAGGCCATTGATATTCATGAGATCAAATTGCTCGTAAATCTTGTTCATATCCTCTTCCTTAGCAGTCGCCGCTAAAACGAGAAAGGTCTCCAGATTTAAGTCAAAATCAATGATTTTCATCAGTTCTTCGACATAGACAGAATCTCGGAAATTCCGTCCGGCTGTATCTATAAATACATGATCATAATGAGCAAAACGTTTAGATGCCTGAACGAAATCCTCCAAATTATAGGCAACCTCCAAAGGGATCCCCAATATTTGTGCATACGTCCGTAATTGCTCAATGGCAGCAATTCGATAGGTGTCTGTTGTGATGAAGGCAACTTTCCTTTGCTTATTCAACATATATTCTGCCGCTATCTTCGCTATGGTGGTTGTTTTACCTACACCAGTAGGACCGACAATCGCAATGTATTTCCGGTTCGATTCACCGCGAGGAGCAGAGAAGACTTGAAGCCTCTCTATCATGATTTTTTTTGCCAGCTGCTCAATGTCTTCCTCCGCCCATTCAGCATTGGCTAATGAACACTTCCATTCCTTAAGAAGCAATGGCATCAGATCGTCCAGCAGCCTGCTGCCAAGGCCCCGTTCTTGAAGCCGTGAGTATATGACTTTCAGTTCTTTCGGATACCATTCATACTTGTCAGGGGACTGATTTCTGGACATATTTTCCTGCAGCAGTCCCTGCATCTGTTTTAATTCCTTTAGAATCCGCTCTGACTCAATCGAATCCTCCTTTTTTACGGTATATCCTCCAGACGGAATGGTTTCTGGTGCTGGCGGCCTTTCATCGATGGCGGCTAGCACCTCCAGGCTTTTTTTCTTGAAAAGGCCGAAATATCCAGAGCTTTCGACCGTTTTTGAATTCAAGATAACGGCATCAGATCCTAATTTAGAACGAATTTGTTCCATGACCTCCTGCATGTTACTGCCAGTAAATTTCATGACCTTCATTCCATATTCACCACCCCTATTGCTTGCACCTCAATATTTGCTTCAAGCTCGTTATAAGAAAGCACCGGAAGCTGCGGGAAGTATCGGTCAATCAGTTGGCGGACATACATCCGGACAGCCGGAGAACACAATAGCACCGGCAATTGATCGAGAAGCGCATTCTCTTCAAGCCTTGTCCCTATCGATTGCAGGATTTTCTGTGAGGAATCCGGATCAATAGAGAGATAGCTTCCATGCTCTGTTTGCTGAACACTATCTGCAATCGCCTTCTCCGCTTTCCCTGATAAGGTAATAACCTTTAAGCTCTCCCCAGAGACGTATTGACTCGTTATTTGTCTAGCAAGCGCTTGCCGTACATACTCAGTCAATACATCCGGATCGTTGCTTACCCTTCCGAAATCAGCTAATGTCTCAAAGATAATCGGCAAATTGCGAATGGATACTTTTTCCTTCAAGAGCTTAGCCAATACCTTTTGGATATCCCCAACAGCCAGCGGGGAAGGAGTGACTTCCTCCACTAGGATTGGTGCTGTTTCCCTTAAATGCTCGATTAATTGTTTCGTTTCCTGACGACCAATGAGATCATAAGCATTTGCTTTAATGACCTCGGTAATATGTGTGGAAACGACAGAAGGAGGATCAACAACCGTATAGCCGAGCATTTCGGCGTATTCCTTCGTTTCTTCTGTAATCCATTTTGCCGGAAGCCCAAACGAAGGCTCCACTGTATCAATCCCTTCCACCGATTCATCATCCATCCCAGGAGCCATGGCCAAATAATGATCAAGAAGAAGCTCTCCCCGTGCCATTTCCGCCCCCTTAATCTTCAGACGGTATTCATTCGGCTTCAGCTGAATATTGTCACGGATACGTACGACCGGGATCACAAGACCGAGTTCAATGGCCAATTGCCTCCTGATCATCACAACACGGTCTAAAAGATCTCCCCCTTGGTTCGTATCCGCAAGCGGGATAAGCCCATAGCCAAATTCGAATTCAATTGGATCAATACTCAGCAAGCTGATGACACTTTCTGGACTTTTCATTTCATCCGTATCCGTTTCCTCTTCTAAAAACACTTCTGCTCCATCCTGTATCTTCTGTGCATCATTAGCCTTATAGGCACCAAGCGCGAGCAGCCCTGCAATTAAGAGGGTTAAAAACAAATTAATAGGAGTGAAAATTCCAAGAAGAAGAATAGTCCCTGCTGCTATGTATAACATTTTCGGATAAGCGAATAATTGACCTGTAATATCAGAAGCCAGGTTCCCATCCGAGGCCGCACGGGTGACAATGATTCCGGTTGCGGTTGAAATCAGGAGCGCCGGGACCTGACTGACGATACCATCACCAACGGAAAGCAGGGAGAAATGAACGGCTGCTTCGCCGAAGCTCATATCCATCTGCATAACCCCAATGACCATCCCAAAGATCAGGTTAATCATGACAATGATGATGCTCGCAATCGCATCCCCCTTCACAAATTTGCTTGCCCCGTCCATCGAACCAAAGAAATCGGCTTCGCGGGATATTTTATCCCTACGCATCCTCGCTTCCTGTTCAGATATCATGCCGGCATTCAAATCAGCGTCAATGCTCATCTGTTTCCCTGGCATGGCATCAAGCGTAAAACGGGCAGCCACTTCTGCCACACGCTCAGAGCCCTTTGTAATGACAATAAACTGAATAATAATCAAGATGAGGAAAACGACAAGACCGACCACAACTTGTCCGCCGACAACAAAGCTTCCGAACACTTCCACAACTCCCCCGGCATCTCCATGTGTGAGAATTGCCCTTGTTGTGGATATATTTAATCCAAGCCTGAATAAGGTCAACAACAGCAGCAATGATGGAAATATCGAGAATTGCAATGGTTCCTTCGTATTCATGGATGTCAATAATACTAATAAGGCAAGAGATATATTGACCATGATCAAAAAGCTTAAAAGCCATGTCGGAAGCGGAATGATTAACATAGCCACTACCATAATGACGGCTATTAGTACCGTTAAATCCCTTGCTCTCATATGCTCTCTCCCCTAACCTTTCATAAACAAACTAACGTTCATGACGTTTTGCCTTTCATTTTATATACATAGGCCAGAATCTCTGCGACCCCTTTAAAGAATTCCTCAGGGATAGCCTGGCCGACCTCCGCTTGACTATATAGAGCCCTGGCAAGCGGCCGGTTCTCCATCATGGGCACATCATTTTCTTTAGCCACGAGCTTGATTTTCTGTGCAACAAAATCCAGTCCCTTTCCGACAACGTACGGGGCATCCATCTTCTCATCGTCGTATTTCAGCGCAACGGCATAATGGGTCGGGTTGGTAATGACCACATCCGCCTTTGGAATTTCCTGCATCATTCTCGACATTGCCATTTCCTTTTGCTTTTGCTTGATTCGAGATTTTATGATGGGGTCTCCTTCCATTGTCTTGTACTCTTGTTTGATTTCCTGCTTAGACATCCTGATGCTCTTCTCATAATCAAAGCGCTGGTACAAATAATCCAGAGCCGCCAGAAATAATAAAGCTCCCGAAGCAAGCAATCCGGTCTTTACCGTTATGTCCGCAATCGTTGCAAGACTTTCTCCGATATTTTTATAGGATAGAAGCATAATCTCATCGAGTCTTTGCCAGATTGAATAAAAGGTAACCAGACCAATAATGAGAACCTTAAGTATGGACTTCAGCAATTCAACAATCGCTCTCATCGAAAAAATCCGCTTAAAGCCCTTAATTGGATTGATTTTCTCCAGCTTAAAGTGTATGGCCTCCGCCGAAAACATAGGACCCACTTGAATGAAATTAGCAAGAATGCCAGCGGCAAGGGCCGCAAGCATAATTGGTCCTATAACACTAATCATTTTGACCAGCACGCCGATAAATAGAATAGTAAGCCCATCAATCGTCAACTCAGATGTCTGGATCTCTTTAATCGGATAGACAAATAGATCAATTAATCGGTCTCGTAAGAATCCCCCGGTTATAGAAAACAGAAGGAATACTCCAAACAAGACAATCGCTGTGTTCACATCCTGACTCTTAGCAGCCTGCCCTTTCTTCCTTGAATCCTGCCGTTTCTTTGGGGTTGCCTTTTCTGTTTTCTCTCCTGAGAAATATTGCAGATCAAGTTTCAGCCAATCCATGTTATGTACCTCCAAGCAAGTGCATCAATGTGCGCAGACCTTCCAAAATCGTACCGAGCAGATCCTTGACCAAAAAGAGCAGTCCGCTCATCATCACCATCAGCAGAATAAGACCGACAAGAATCTTCACCGGAAAGCCAATCACAAAAATGTTCATCTGCGGAACAGTTCTTGCCACGATACCTAGTGCGACATCCACCAAAAAGAGACTTCCGACAATTGGAATGGCCATTTGAAAGGCAATCAGAAAGGTCGCCGAAAATGATTCAACGACAAAGGTGAGCAGCCCCTCACTTCCAAATGACATAAAACCGCTGGTAAGAGGAATGAATTGATAGCTGTAGTAAATGCCGTCAAGCAATAAATGATGGCCATTAACCGAAAGCAGAAACAAGAGGGCAAATGTGTACAGATACTGCCCAGTCAGCGGTGTCTGCACACCGGTCTGCGGGTCAATGACGCTTGCCATTGAATAGCCCATCTGAAAATCAATCAACCCTCCTGCCATCTGTATGGCAGAAAGGAGCATGTAAGCAAAGAAACCGATTGCCAATCCAACGAGGCACTCCTTCAGGATCATCAAGAAATAAAGCATATCAATCTCATAGCCCGGTGATTGGACGGAATAATACATGATCCATGCTAAAATGGCACTGATGCCGATTCTATGCATAGCAGGTATGGTCCGGTATGAGAAAATGGGCATTGTTACGAAAAAGGCTGCCACCCGAACAAAAATAAGTAGAAATACACTGAATTTAGGTACGATTTCCGCCATTTTCTATCCCACAAATTTCGTTAAATTCGAAAAGATATCAAGCGTAAAAGACATCATTCTTCCAAGCATCCATGGACCGAAGAACACGATACCAAGAAGAACCGCCGCAATCTTTGGAATAAACGCCAAAGTCTGTTCCTGAATTTGAGTAGTTGCTTGAAAAATGCTTACAATCAACCCAATCCCTAATGCCAATATCAATAAAGGCGCACTTATTATGAGAACTGTCCACACACCTCTTTCCGCCAGTGTGATGACCGTTTCTGCTGTCATATATTCTTCACCTGCCTATAAACTCTGTAATAACGACTTAACCACTAAATGCCAGCCATCCACCATCACGAATAATAAAATCTTAAAGGGCAGAGAAATCATTGTTGGCGGCAGCATCATCATCCCCATGGACATGAGCACACTTGCAACAATCATGTCGATGACCAAAAAAGGAATAAAGATCATGAAGCCTATTTGAAAGGCTGTCTTCAATTCACTTATAGCAAATGCCGGGACAAGCGTTGTAAGCGGGATATCCTCAATGGAAGCAGGTGGTTTCGCTTTCGTATAATCCAAGAATAATTGCAGGTCAGCTTGTCTCGTATGCTTGGCCATAAACTCCTTCATTGGTTCAGCTGCGCGTGAATAAGCCTCATCCAGCTTAATCTCATCCTTAAAGAGAGGCTGAAGCGCCTCTTCATTAACCTCAGAGAAGACTGGAGCCATCACGAAGAATGTGATGAATAAGGATAGGCCGATCAACACTTGGGTCGGCGGCATTTGCTGTGTTGATAAGGCTGTTCTGACAAAACCCAGCACAACGACAATACGCGTAAAACACGTCATCAAGATTAAGATACTTGGTGCAAGGGATAGGACAGTCAAGAGCAAAAGCAGCTTCACAGAAGTCGATACCGTACCGGGATCGCTTGCGCTGAATACGTTCATTACATCATTCATCCTGCCCGCTCCCCGTTTTCCTTAAATTCTCATACAGCACTTTCCGCTCCGCTTTCATGCCTTCAAGCTGTGCAGAAAGCTGACCCGCAAATGACTGTATCTCAGTCCCTCGCATTCCCTTCCTGCCCTGAAGCCATTTTGGGGCAAGGCCTGTGGAGATTGGTTCACTGCTCTCATTAAACTCGTCTATCATTCTGTTATACTCTTTCTCATCATCAATCAAATCGAGCAGCTGGACGTTTTCACCGACTCCAAGCACAAGGATTTTTTCCCCTACGCGCACGACCTGTAGAGAACGATTACCTCCAAGAGGAGCTCCGCCCATATTTTGAATCATTTGCCCGCGGTGGAATCCCCGGCTCTTCTTACCCACGAATTTCAATAGAAGGAACAAAAGACCTATAACGAAAAGGAGGGCAAAAATCATTTTGATGACATCTCCCGCCGTGATACCGACCTTTTCTCCGTCTGCAGCCTCTTGTTTGGTCATATCTTGTCCAACTCCATCGTCATCCGCCTGGCTTGTCCCGTTTGATTCCTTGTTATGATAATATTCATCTACACTCTTGCTGCCGGCATCCGTTTCGGCTGCTATAGGGAGAGCCCCCCATAAAAGCAGCGAAAACGTCAGAATGATCAAGCCGGCTGCCTTTTGGCAGTCTTTCATAAGTTGCAGCACTCGAATCTTCCTTTCTATGATTAATCGAGCACCTTGCTGATGGCTTCAAGGACACGGTCAGCAGCAAACGGCTTCACAATAAAGTCCTTAGCCCCCGCTTGGATGGCATCAATAACTAGAGCTTGCTGTCCCATTGCGGAGCACATAATAATTTTCGCATCGGGATTGATCGCACGGATCTCCTTCAAGGCTGTTATGCCATCCTTTTCCGGCATTGTAATGTCCATCGTAACCAAGTCAGGTTTAATTTCTTTATACAGCTCAACCGCTTGCTTACCATCCGCACCTTCACCGGCCACATCATAGCCGTTCTTCACGAGAATATCCTTAATCATCATCCGCATAAATGCTGCATCATCCACAATCAATATTTTATGTGCCATTAAAATCACCCTCTTTATTTCAATTTTTTCAACCGGTCGCTTTGACTAATAATATCTGTCACACGCACCCCAAAATTCTCATCAATGACAACCACTTCACCAGTGGCAATCAAGCGCTTGTTCACGAGGATATCTACTGGTTCCCCTGCTAGCTTATCCAGTTCAATGATTGAGCCCGAGGAAAGGGAGAGAATTTCTTTAACCGAACGAGTCGTTCTTCCAAGCTCCACGGTGACCTGAAGCGGAATATCAAGGAGCATATCTAGATTATTGGCTTCCTGACCCATTAGATGACGTTCAGGGGTAAAAGACGAAAATTCTACTGGCTGAACATGCACTTCTCGCGTATGCTGTACTCTTTCCTGTTGATTTCCCATCGACTCGATATCGCTATAATAACTATGACTTGCTGCAGTCTCTGTCGTTGCTTGGTTGTATGCTGAATGAAGATTGCCAGAAGGAATCGGCTCCCTCATACTGTCATCTCCTTCGTTTATATTCTTTTGTTTTAGGCGATCATCTGCACCCGTTTCGGCAGACTCCCATGAATGCTCCAGCAATTCGTCTACCATGCCCCTGGCGAAATAAAGCGGCAAAAGCTGCATAATATGAGAATCTACCAATTGACCAATGGTCAATCGAAAGGAAACCTTCACAAGCATGTCTTCCTGTGGAAGAATTTCATGACCCGCCCCTCTAGGCAAATCCATGATGCCAATAGAAGGAGGAGAAATATCAATCCGCTTATTGAAGACTGTGGACATAGCTGTGGCGGCTGACCCCATCATTTGATTCATCGCCTCCTGGATGGCGCTTAAATGAATCTCTGACAATGGTTCTGCCGGAGCCGTGCCGCTTCCCCCAAGCATTAAATCGGCAATAATCATGGCATCCGACTGTTTGATCACAAGCAGATTAGAGCCTGTAAACCCTTCTGTATATTCGACCTCAACCGCCACATACGGCTGCGGGAATTCATCCACTAGGGATTCTTTGAGAATTAGTGAGACATTCGGTGTTGTGATTTCAACCTTTTGATTTAAAAGAGTAGATAAAGCAGTAGCTGAGCTGCCAAAGGAAATATTTCCTATCTCTCCAATTGTGTCCCTGTCCATGATGGAAAAATAATCTCCTATCATGGGAGAAGCCTCACATTCCTCATTTGTGTTTTTTAATAAGGCTTCAATTTCTTCTTCTGTTAATTTCTCATGATTCATCATCCTCGCCTCCTCCTAGGTGATTTTCTACTATTTGTACGGCCATTCTCTTATTGACTCTCCCCGCCTGTCCAAGGAACTTCGGCACTTCTCCTACTGAAATACTTAACGGCTTATCAATGGGATGCCTTAGTTCAATAACATCTCCTATGGTTAAATTCAAAAAATCCAACACAGAAATTTCTGTCGGTCCAAGCTCGGCTATGATGGGAAGTTCGGCCTTCTGAACCCGGTATTCCAGCATTTGAAGCTCTACGGGTTCACGTTCTTTTTTGCTCGTCTGCATCCAGTAATGAACAGATAATTTCGGAATAATTGGTTCCAATACAACATGAGGAATGCAAATATTAATCATGCCGCTGATTTCCCCAATCGTGATACTGAAGGAAATGACCACGACTGTTTCATTTGGAGCTACCATTTGCAAGAACTGCGGATTAACCTCAAATTCTGAGAGGACAGGGTTAATATCCGCAATCGTAGACCAAGCTTCCCGCAGGTTCTCAAATGCACGCTCGAACAAATTAGACATGATTTTTGTTTCTATTTCTGTCAGGCTGTCGACCTTATTGACGCTGTCTCCTGTGCCGCCAAGCACCCGATCAAGCATAGAGTAGGCAATTCTAGGATTAACCTCCATCAAGATACGACCGTCAAGCGGCGGTACTTCAAACACATTCAGAATGGTCATTTTCGGTATGGACCTGATAAATTCCTCATATGGAAGCTGGTCTGTTGAAGTAACATTGATTTGTACATATGTGCGTAACTGTGCTGAGAAATACGTTGTAAGCAGACGGGCAAAATTCTCATGGATACGCGTAAGGCTGCGGATTTGATCCTTGGAAAATCGAAGGGCTCTCTTAAAATCATAAACTCTTACTCTCTTCTCATCTTCTTCTTTCTTAAGCTCATCAGCATCCATCTCCCCTTTGGTGATGGCAGACAATAAGGCATCAATTTCATTTTGGGATAACACTTCACTAGACAATACTTTCACCTCCTGCATTTCCGTCAACCGAGCATTGTTATTGGAGAATGGAGGATGTTGTATAAATTTGAACGATCCTTCCTTCTTGCATCAATCCATCGATTTGTTCTGTCAGCTTATCTTCTAAATCCTGCTTTGCTTTCTTCCCTTTCAGCTGATCAGCATCTATTTCCGATAATTCATTAATCACGATATCCTTAATTTGAAACTCTCTCTTCTCCAATTCTTCACGTGCTTTCTTTCCATCCGTCTCAATCATGAATGAGATTTGGATGAGTGTGTCATCATTTAAGTTAGTCGTTATTTCAGGCACCTCAACCGAATGCTTGATCACTTGCTCAATGCTGAGCTCCTCTTGACTCTCATTATTTATGTATTTTATATAATAGAAAACTGCCCCTGCACCAAGCAGGATTATTACGGCCATCAATATAGCCCCAGCAGCCATCAGCTTATTTCTCACTATCCAGAACCTCCTCTTGCGGCACCTTCAAAAGATTAACTTGCCTGTAAAAATTCATGACAGAGTGAACGAGCATTTTCTCATCATCTGCAACCACCAATTTCTTGCCGTTTGTCAATGTCAAGGTTGTATCTGGATTTGACTCAATTGATTCAATGTAAAGAGCATTTAAGTAATATTCTTTTCCATTCAGCTTTCTAACTTTAATCATATGTACAGGGCTAAAGCAGCCTTCAGCCCTTTCCTCCTAGTCCTTATCGTTTCAGATTAACAAGCTCCTGCAATATTTCATCAGATGTCGTGATAATGCGCGTGTTGGCCTGAAATCCGCGTTGCGCCACAATCATATCCGTGAATTCTTCAGATAAGTCGACATTTGACATCTCTAATCTTCCTGAAGAGAGGGTACCCCTTCCGTCCGTTCCTGAAGCTCCGATTTGTGGGGCGCCTGAGTTCACAGATTCTTGGAATAGGTTATTCCCCGCCTTCTCCAATCCGCCCGGATTACTGAATTTAGCCAGAGCAATCGTGGCTGCAACCTGATTGGCACCACCTGTTGTAACAATATTGATGTCCCCATTTTGAGCAATGCTAAAGCTTTGGAGAGCAGCGATATTCAATTGGATGTCACTGCCGTTAATATCTTGAACCTTATAGCCCTCACCCGTTACTAAAACTCCCTCTTCATCCAAGTAGAAATTACCAGCTCTTGTATAATAGTTATTCGTGCCTTCCTTCACGATGAAATAGCCGTCTCCTTGAATGCCAAGATCCAACGTCCTTGATGTATTTTGCAGGCTGCCTGCTGTATCAACGGTGTCAATGGAGGAAATCGAGCTTCCAAGACCAACCTGAACCGCATTTGTCCCCCCTCTTGCATCTGTAGATGTGCTTGCTCCCGCCGTGGTTTGACTGATCGCATCCTTAAAGGTGACGCGGCCTTTCTTAAAGCCATACGTGTTCACATTGGCAATGTTATTGCCAATGACATCTAATTTGGTTTGAAAGTTTTTCAATCCGCTAATACCTGAATACATTGAACGCAACATGTGAACATTCCCCTTTCTTTCGGCTGTCGATTGGTTTGACAGCCTGGGCTGTGCCCGTACTTCTTTCTTTAAATCGATGCCATTATGGCAAAGCCAACATACAATCCTCCATCAAAATTAGATGGTTTGCTCATTGCCCAAATCCTCAGCTGACTCGTATCAATTGGTCAATGGAAAGAATGCTTTTCTTCTCATCATTGACTTCCAGACTCAATTGCCCATCCTTTAAGAAAACGGACAATACTGCAGCTGCTGCCTCCTTTTGCTGGTCATCCAACCATGTGACATTTCTGCCGATAAGCCTGCTTGCTTCAGCAAGATTAGGGCGGTGTTCAGAATTAGAGGCATTTAAGGATGAAATATTGGCAGGGCTTAAGACGGTTCCATCCTCTAAAATGAACTCAGCTTTCCCTGAGTTAAATTGGACGGCGGCGACCGTTCCTTTCCCCTCTTGTATAGCGCCATTGCTCAATCCGTCATCTGAACGGATATTATGGTAGGTTATCTCCTTGCCAACGAATTGCGAATACCCCAGCAATAAATTTTCCGTTTGCGACTGGAGCATCGATTCAAGCACGGTATTCATATTGCTCATTTGCTCAAGACTCGAAAATGTCGCCATCTGGGAAACAAAGGCTGTATCATCCATCGGACTCGTTGGGTCTTGATTTTGCAGCTGGGTAATTAACAGTTTTAAGAAATCATCCTTATCAAGATTGCCGTTTGCTTCTCTTACTTTATTCTCAACCGAGCTGTACATCAGGCTGGTATCAATTGAGGTCACGGAATCTCCCTCCTTTATATCGTTTCATTTATTAATAATTGCTGAAGCTCATCGAGGAAGCTGGCCATTTCTAGCTCCTCTTCTTCCTTTAGCAGTTCCTGATCCTGGTCTTTCCTTTGCTGATGGTCCTTCAAAGTCTCATCAAAGGCTGCTTGTGCATCTTGCAAAATAATTCTGTCCATCTGAATACCCTGATTCGATAACGTCATCTTCAAATGGTTTAAATGAGAATCAAGTATTTCTTTCCCCTGCTGGGTATTGGCGATGATACTTGCGGTAATCTGACCATTCTTCTTGATCATTTCAATTTGCAAAGTGCCTAGATGTTCCGGTGCAAGCTGGATTTGCAGTCTTTGCAAACCATTGAAAGAGGTAAGCTTCGCCTTTGAAAGAATGGTATCCAATTGCTTCATCCATTCATTTGACTCAACCGGCTGTCCATTCTTCATGATAATCAGCGGTCCGCTATCCATTCTCTGCAGATCTTTAGCAAGAATCGTCTGATTAACGGCCATTTCCGGCATCCCGCTTCTCAGCCCAAAACTTGAATCCCGCGGCATATTATGCAGGGAGGACGAATCAGTTTTAGACTTTTGATCCTTTTCTGTGCCTTGTGCAGAAGTGAAGAGACTCCCGATCCTTTCAGACCATTTATCAAGGGCATTTGCCAGCTTTTCTTTCGATTCTAGTAAGCTTGATTCCGTCCCGTTCACCGTGCCGGCAAGGGCCGCAAGCTTGCTCCATTTCAAAATCATTTGCAAAGGCTTACGTACAGCACTGTCCATCCATACATCATCATTAATGCCCAATGACTGCTGCAGGATAGAGACAAGCATCTCCAGGCTTTTTTCATCAGGCGGGTTCATTTGGATATTCTCCGGCACCTTTATTCCTGTTAATTCTGCAAGCGTTTGAACGGCTGTCAGAACCGATTCTATCGGCTCCTCTCCAAATGAGGCAGTCAAATTGACCGGCATAATTTCCCCTGTTACATTTCCTTCTTGATATAGGGCAAGTAATTCAAAGACCTCTGGCACATCCTCCCAATCTTCTGCCTGCAGAAGTCTTATGAGCTCATTTTGCTCTGCCTCTTGTCCTTCATCAGTCATCATGACTGATTCCTTCTCCATTCCCTCCCCAGAAAGCTGTCTCTTAAGATGACCGATAAACACGGAGGTGCGTTTCTCCTTCTCCCCTACCGTCTGATGATCATCAGCCACAGGATATGATGGAAATCCATTCTGCACGGGAAATATAAACTGACTCAACTCTCCACCCCTCTTTCACTCTTTCATCTCTTGAGCTTAATCAGCCTCCGCCGAGATTTTAACCATCAGCGGTGCAGCTAAAGCTGGATCCATTTTTTCTAAAATGGCTGCTCTCGCTTCTGTTGTCACCGCAGACAGTACCTTTGCTGCCTCATCCTCTTTCATTTCCTGCAGAATGAGGGCAGCTCTCTTTGGCGCCATATGTTCATAGGTGGCAATCATTTCCCCTGCCGCCTGATTTTTTTCCCCCGCAGATTCCTCTAGATTCTTAATTGTGCTCTCAAGCTGAGCTATCGTGTGCTCACTTTTCGAAGCTTCCTGTTCCTTAGAATCGAGCATCTTTTCTAGACTTGTTAGTTCTGCCTCTGCATCTTTCAGCTTTTGATTGAGCTTCTTCAATTCCTTTGTATAGTTCTCCTCCAGCTTTTTGGGCTCCCCAGCCTCCCCCTTATCCTTCCAAATAGCCTCAGAAACCTTCTCCGGGCTGTTACCGGAGAGAAAGAAAACGGCGGCTATGCCGATACCAAACAGAAGGAGGATAACCAGTAATGTTAGAAAGATTGCCCGCAGTCCGAAGCCCTTTTTCTCGTATTCTTTCATATGCTCCCCTCCGCGACTTAGGTACGGCCCATATATTGCTGGATTGAGATTTCATCCATTTGCCGATTCTCCATTTGATTCTGCTGTTCCATAAAGACCTGTCGATCGCTTTCTTTCATCTTTTCGTATTTCTTCACTTCAATATTTTTTTCAACAAGCACCTGATGAAAGAAGTTCATTTTGTTGCGCGTCTCGACAACCCGCTTTTGATAATGACGTATCTGTCTCTCATGATTCTCAAGGAAGGACAGATTATGCCGCACCTGTTGGACAGACAGCCCTTTTTTCAGCTGCTCAGCCTGCTTATCAAGCAGTTCTTCCTTCTTTTTCAGCATGCGGTACAATCCTTCAGCTTCTGTTTCGAACTCTTTGACGGCTTCTGTATATTTCGTCTGCGATTCTGTCTTTTCTTTTTCTCTTAAGCTCATAATTTTCTCAAACTTATATCGATAGACCATTTATTCATCCACCTGACTTCGTTAATAAAAGCAATCTTTCCATTGACTGTTGTTTGGTCACCTTGACCTCGACGCCCTGCTTCATCCATTCAACAATATGGGGATATTTACTAATCGCTTCATCAATCATCTGATTGGAGCCCTTCTTGTAGGCGCCAATATTGATTAAATCCTCTGCATCTAGATAGGAGGATAGATATTGCCTGGCTGACTCCGCTGCTTTTGCATGCTCCGGTTCAACCAAATGGGACATGACTCTGCTAATACTCTTAAGCACATTGATTGCCGGAAATTGACCTTTATTGGCCAGCTTTCGATCAAGGACAAAATGGCCATCAAGAATCCCCCTTACCGTATCAGCAATTGGTTCATTCATATCATCCCCATCTACCAATACCGTGTAGAAGGCCGTGATACTTCCATGATCATTCGTTCCCGTCCGCTCAAGCAATTTCGGGAGGATGCTGAATACAGATGGTGTATAGCCCTTCGTCGTTGGCGGTTCACCGACCGCAAGTCCAATCTCCCTCTGCGCCATAGCGACCCTAGTGACCGAGTCCATCATGAGCATGACATCAAGCCCTTGGTCGCGAAAATATTCCGTAATGGCTGTTGCTGTATAAGCAGCCTTGATTCTCATTAAAGGAGGTTGATCAGAGGTAGCGACGATGACGATTGAACGCTTCAATCCCTCTTCACCAAGATCGCGTTCAATGAATTCACGTACCTCCCTTCCCCGCTCCCCAACAAGCGCAATCACATTTAAATCCGCCGAGCTGTTCCTCGCAACCATACCGAGAAGTGTGCTTTTTCCGACACCGCTTCCGGCAAAAATGCCGACACGCTGCCCCTTGCCGACCGTCAGAAGACTGTCTATCACTGTGACACCTGTTTCAATCGCTCCCGAGATGGGAGGGCGCATCATGGGTCCTGGAGGCTCTTGATCAACTGAGACAGCCTGCAGTCCCCCTGGAAGGGAGGTGCCGTCAAGCGGATTTCCGAGTGCATCAAGAGCAAGCCCGACCAGCCCTGGCCCAACCTTTATTTCAAGCGGCTTACCAGCTGCCTCAACGATTGCCCCTGGCGAAATATCATTGACCGTTGTATATGGCATCAGGATGACAATCTCTTCTTTAAAACCAACAACCTCAGCCATTATGGTTCCATTCCGATGATGGCTGTTTGTATGTATATAGCAGACATCCCCAATCGAGCTTACTGGGCCCTGTGATTCAATCATCAATCCGACAACTCGTTTGATTCTGCCAAAACGCTTAAAGGAATCAATTTGTTTAACATAAGAAGAAAGCTCAGTAATTCTCATCCTCTCTCCTCCTCTAATACTTCAAGAAGAATCTTCTTAATTTGGGCAAGCTGGATATCCACACTCGCATTCAGGCGCCCGTTTGAGGATTCAATATAGCAGTCTCCCTCTGACAGCTCTTCATCAGGATAAATATAAAAAGCCGTCTCTCTCGGGAATAAAGATATCAATTCATCCTTCTTCCGATTGATATGCTCATAGTGGGCAGGATGGATATGAAGTTCAATATTCTTATATTCTCTTGACTCCTTGATTGCGTTTCGAACAAAGGCAAAATACGTATTCTCATCCCCGTAAAGCTGATGGGCCATAATCTTTTCAGCGACCTCTATGGATATGTCTAAAATTGTTCTCTCAGCCTCTTTAATCGTTTTGTAATAGATTGAACGCGCATCTTCTGCAGTTGCCTTTGCGAGACGGATCATTTCCTGATACTCATTCTGGCCATGTTCCATTCCATGCTTGAAACCGGCATCAAAGCCTTCTCGGCATGCTTTCTCACTCATCGCATTGCGTTCCTGTTCCCAGGCAGCTCTTTCGGTCTCTATCTCTTCCCTTATCAGAGCTGCTTGTTCATTTGCCTGCATAATCATTTCCTCTGCCTTCATCCTCGCTTCTTCCAGCAAATCCTCCGGCAAGGGGATGGTGCTTGCTTCCTCCTTCATCACACCAGACTTCTGTGCTGTGACAGAACGGAGAGCCAAAACCTTATTCGTTACACTTCCATAATAGACAGAATGGGATTTAATGATTCTAGACAATGATGTCATCTCCTCCGCCTCGTGCAAGCACAATCTCACCAGCATCCTCTAATCGCCTAATGACGGCGACAATTCTTGATTGAGCCTCTTCAACATCCCGAAGACGAACTGGCCCGAGAAATTCCATTTCTTCCATGAAGGTTTCGACCATTCGTTTAGACATGTTTTTATAAACAATGTCTTTAACCTCCTCACTAGCCACCTTGAGTGAGAGAAGAAGATCATCATTCTCAACGTCACGAATTACTCGCTGAATGGCACGATTGTCAAGGGTAACGATATCCTCAAAGACGAACATTCTTTTCTTGATTTCCTCTGCCAGGTCAGGATCCTGGATTTCAAGTGCATCAAGTATGGTCCTCTCTGTTGACCGGTCTACTCCATTCAGCACTTCTACCACTGCTTCTATGCCCCCGGTCTGTGTATAATCCTGCGTAACAGTAGCAGACAGCTTTCGCTCGAGGATTTGCTCAACCTCACTAATGATTTCCGGCGATGTACTATCCATAAGCGCAATCCTTTTAGCCACATCTGCCTGCATATCATTAGGCAGTGCCGAGAGAATCTGGCTTGCCTGGGCAGCATCCAAATAGGATAGGATAAGAGCTATTGTCTGAGGATGCTCATTTTGAATGAAATTCAAGATTTGTGCTGGGTCGGCTTTCCGTACAAAATCGAACGGTCTAACCTGGAGAGATGTCGTCAGGCGATTAATGATAGCCTTTGCCTGGTCTCCCCCCAGCGCTTTCTCCAGAACGGTCTTCGCATAGCCGATTCCGCCTTGCGAGATATATTCCTGTGCCAGAGCAAGCGTGTGAAACTCTTCAAGGACAGCGTCCTTTTCCTTCGGTCCAACCTTACGGACACTCGAAATTTCAAGCGTCAAATTCTCAATTTCTTCTTCCGATAGATGCTTATAAATATTGGCTGACACATCCGGACCTAAGGAGATGAGCAGAATGGCTGCTTTTTGCTTACCCGTCAGCGTATTTCTCTTCTCTCTAATTGACATCCTTGATCCTCCTTAATCTTCTGCAATCCACGATCTCAATAGTTTGGCAAATTCATCAGGCTTTTCCTTCGCCAATTTCTCTAATTGCTTTCTCCTCATGGTCCCCTCTGTTTCAACCTCTTCCTCAATGTTAGGCACCTCTGCCGGCGCTAATAGCTCTTCATATTCAGGCTCTATCATTTTCTCTTCCTTGCGGGAGCGGATGATATAGAAGATGAGCAAGAGAATGAAGACCAATAAGAAACCGCCAATCGCATAAATCCACCAAGGAATACCTGAGCGTACTTCTTCTTCATCGAAGATTACCTTGCCATTAAACGGCTGAACAGATACGACGATTTTTTCTTCTACCTGTTCCTCAGTCAATTCCTCCTCCATAGTCGATTTATCAATACTGGTTCGAATGATTGTCCCTAGGATATTTTGGATATCCTCGATTTGTTCAGCCGGCAGTGAAGCGGCATTTGCAGCATCAGGCGGCTCAACCATGACTTGGATTCCAAGATCCCTTATTTTGTATGGGGATTCTATGATCTCCTTGCGAATTCGATTAACCTCATGATTAATTGTTTCTTCTGTTTTCTCATAGTCACCGTTGCCATTCGACCCCTCTAAATATTGCGTCCCTAAAGAATCTGAGCTGTCCTCGGTAATCGGTGTTCCTCCTTCAGCCGCATCGTTTCCACTATAGGTTTCCGTTAGTTTTTGAGCACTTATGGCTAAACCTTCCATATTCTCTTTGTCAACAGGTTCAACTAAGTTCTCTTCACGGTTTTCCTGCGTGAAATCAACATCAGCTGTCACGGACACAACAACCTTGTCATGCCCCATTATGGTGCCAAGCATCGTTTGAACTTGCCTTTGAATATCCTTTTCCACCTCATTCTTGATACCGCTTTGTGAGGCAAATGTATCAGATGTACCGTTCCCTGAATTGTTTAGGTCAAAATACTCAAAGTATTGATTCATAATGACGATATTTTCTACAGGAAGGTTTGTCACACTTTTGGCGACTAGATGGTAGAGCGCCTGAATTTGGGAATCCTCAAATTCCTGACCAGGCTTTGTGTTAAGGACGATTGAGGCAGAAGCAGTTGCTGCCTCATCACTGACAAAGATTTCTTTTTCCGGTATCGTCAGCATAACCTTCGCATCTTGCACACCATCAATTCCTTTGATTAGTGCAGCGATTTCATTTTGCAGGGCATCTTGTTTAATGACG
This sequence comes from Pradoshia sp., assembly GCF_051873915.1. NCBI lineage: Bacteria > Bacillati > Bacillota > Bacilli > Caryophanales > Bacillaceae > Pradoshia > Pradoshia sp. The sequence goes on along the minus strand of NZ_JBJEFJ010000138.1, from coordinate 13,706 downwards.
TCAAATTCATTGTCCGTCATCCCAAAGCTTGCATTCTCACTGAAATAGGAAAAGTCAATATTTCCCGACTCAGGAAGGCCCTCTGCTGCCAATTCCACTAATAATGTTTCTGTCATTTCAGCAGGTACAAGGATAGATGTACCACCCTCACTTATTTCTGATTGGATACCTTTTGCATCCAAGTTTTCCTTAATTGCTCCTGTCTCAGAAGGAGAAAGATTGCTGTATAGAGGAACAAGTGTTGTTCTTGTCATGTAATACGTAATGACAGCCGCCAGAAGCACGATTCCTGCCATCATCGTGATAAACATTGTTTTCTGTTTACCTGTACGCCCCTTCCAGTAATCTGTCAGTTGACTTTTATATTTATCCAATGATTCCTTCATCATGATCCCCCGAACTTATCTTTCTTGCATAGGCTGGTATTCAAATATGATAGAAAGATCCTACCTGCGATGAATAACACCTTCGTTAAAAATTCTTCTACCCGTAATGAAGGGGCTTGTTATGTATATCGAACTTCCATTCGTAACAGCCATCTTACATGCTGATTCTCATCATTTCCTGATAAGCTTCAATTGCTTTATTTCTGAATTGCATTGCTGCCTCAAGTGTTATACTCGCCTTTTGAGCGGTAATCATGACATCTTCGAGACTCACGTCTTGCCCAAGAGCTAATTTTTGAGTCAAGTCACTTGATGCATTTTGAGCAGTGTTAATTTCTGAAATTGTTTCTTTAAGAACGGACGCAAAAGATGTTTGAGCTTCGTATGCTGTATTAGAACGCATTTCATCTGTTTTATTCTGAGTAAACACAGATGAGACAGAATTTGATAGTACTGATATATCCAAGAATTACCCTCCTTATCTTCCAATTTCGAGTGCCTTCATCATCATGCTCTTCGATGCATTAAAGGCAGTTACATTGGCTTCATATGACCTTGTTGCACTAATTAGATCAACCGTTTCCCTGAGTGTATCTACATTCGGCATTTTCACATAGCCTGTCTCAGGATCTGCATCGGGATGAGAGGGATCATAGACTAATTTGCTATTATCCTCCTCCACATAACCAGCAGCATTCGCTTCTGGATTTGCTGGATCGTATACCCTATTGGTTTCTTCTTTAATGCTTTTCACACGAACACCTGATCCACCAAAGGATGTGCCTGATCCCATCGCTTGATGTAAATAACCAGAAAAACCGTTATTCTTTGTTTCAAGCACAACAGACTTTCGCTTATAGGGCTGCCACTGGCCATCTACATATTCACCTCTCGTTGTTTCGGCATTAGCCATATTGGAGGAGATTACATCCATTCGCAGTCTTTGTGCAGTTAATGCACTCGAGGTGATGGAGAGACTATTGAAGATACCCATCGTTAATTCCCTCCTTTAATGACGTTACGCAATGTATTGAATTGACCATTCAGCCTTTCAATCAATGCATGATGATAGATTTGATTTTGTGCGAGCTCACTCATTTCGCTGTCCATATCCACACTGTTGCCCGTACTATTATAGTTTTGACTATCCCGTCCCATTTTTATTGGGCTAGCTTTGCTTGCCTGAAAATCAAAATGTCTCTCATCCGATTTAACAGAGGCGACCTCAATAGCTGCATCCAGCTCTGTCCGAAAACCGACCTTCATCGCCTTGTAATTCGGTGTATCAGCATTAGCAATATTTTGTGATATAACTTCGGACTTAATGGATGAATACTGGAGCCCTTGCTGCAGGGCTGTGATCGTATTTGAGAATAAATTCATTTCTATCGTTCCTTCTCCTTTCCTATAACACACAAGGTTAAAAGTAGTTCAAAAGACCTCCATTTAACGAAATACCCACAACACGCTTCCCTTTTATTACAAGAAAAGCTAAAAATATATCAAATATGACAAAATCCGAATATTTATCAACTAATTGTTATAAATAATAATAAATAAAATAGGACAAAAATGATAAGTACAATAGTCCTAATTTTCGACATTATTTTATTTTATTGACATATCATTCGTCCTATATAGTCCTTTTTCACCCCTCCATATAAATTTTTGAACATAAAAAAAGCCCGTCCTCCTACTATGGAGAACGGGCTTTTTCATTTGATTAGCGTTTCAAGCTCTCAAGCTCATTCAAGAATTTGGCATTCAATACTTTAATGTATGTTCCTTTCATACCTAGTGAACGTGATTCAATTACACCGGCACTCTCAAGCTTTCTAAGTGCGTTTACGATAACAGAACGTGTGATTCCGACACGGTCAGCAATTTTGGATGCAACCAACAATCCTTCATTGCCTTTTAATTCTTCAAAGATATGCTCAATCGCTTCTAATTCGCTGTAAGAAAGAGAGCTGATTGCCATTTGTACAACAGCCTTGCTTCTTGCTTCCTCTTCAATTTCTTCAGCTTTCTCACGAAGAATTTCCATTCCTACAACTGTCGCACCGTATTCACCTAAGATTAAATCATCATCAGAGAACTGCTGCTCAACACGGGAAAGAATAAGTGTACCAAGACGCTCACCGCCGCCTACGATTGGAATAATCGTTGTTAGGCCTGCTTTGAACAAGTCTCTGTTTTCAACAGGGAATGCTGTATATTCACTGTTGATATCAATATTGGAAGATGTTTCTTTAATATTGAAAAGATTATTTGTATATTCCTCTGGGAATTGACGATCCTCGAGCATTTTCTTCATACGGTCATTTTCGATTTGCTGATTGATTTGGAAGCCAAGCAATTTCCCTCTGCGGGATACAACGAAAATATTTGCATTAATGACTTCACTCAAGCTCTCAGCCATTTCCTTAAAGTTAACTGGTTTCCCTCCAGTTTGCTGTAGCATCGAGTTAATCTTTCTTGTCTTGTTTAGTAAATCCATTATTCTTCCTCCTAGATATTGTCCTTATAACTATTAAACCAACGCATTAAGTGAATTGGATAATTTTCGAGTAAATTGAAACTATTTGTATGTATCCAAAAGGGTGCTTTTAAAACATGTTGTCTTATAGAATAAATTCACTTAAGTCCTTGTTTTTAGAAATCTCCCCGAGCTTTTCGTCCACATATTGAGGCGTTATCATGATTTTTTCCATCGTGATCTCAGGTGCTTCAAAGGATAGGTCCTCTAATAACTTTTCTAAAATGGTATGCAGTCTGCGTGCTCCGATATTATCCGTATTTTGATTCACTTCAAATGCAACTTCCGCTATTCTACGAATAGCTTCGTCTGAAAATTCAATTTGTATACCTTCTGTTTCTAATAAAGCGATATATTGTTTAATAAGCGCATTATCAGGTTCCACTAATACTTTATAAAAATCATCAACAGATAGCTTCTTCAATTCAACACGAATTGGGAAGCGCCCTTGCAATTCAGGAATTAAATCAGACGGCTTAGCAATATGGAATGCCCCTGCAGCAATAAACAGGACATGGTCTGTCTTAAGAGTGCCATATTTCGTCACGACAGTCGACCCCTCAACAACAGGTAGAATATCCCTTTGTACGCCTTCCCTAGAGACATCTGCAGAAGACCCGCCGGCAGATTTGGAAGCAATCTTATCAATTTCATCAATAAAGATGATTCCATTCTGCTCTGCACGCTCAAGCGCTACTTGGGTCACTTCATCCATATCAATTAATTTTTGAGCTTCTTCATTAGCCAAGACTTTTCGTGCATCCTTGACAGCAAGCTTCCGTTTCTTTTGCTTCTTCGGCATAAGATTGCTAAAGGCATCCTGCATATTCATACCCATTTGTTCCATGCCGGAGCCCTGAAGCATATCAAACATAGACGGCGGCTGTTCTTCAACCTCAACCGTAATGATTTCTTCCTCAAGCTCGCCCTTGAACAGCTTATCTTTGATTATTCTTCTCTTCTCATTGATGGACTTTTGTTCATCTTCATCATGTTCAGATGAGTCTGTTTCATTGGATGAACCCCCAAAGATCATCTCCAGCGGATTTTTGAAGCCTGCTTGCTTTTTCGCTGAAGGGACAAGAAGCTCGACGATTCGGTTATTGGCATTTTCAACAGCCTTATCCTTCACCTCAAGCATCCGTTCCTCTTTCACAAGCCTGACAGCTGTTTCAGCCAAGTCTCTGACCATGCTTTCTACATCACGTCCGACATAGCCGACCTCTGTAAACTTCGTTGCTTCCACCTTAACGAAAGGGGCTTTCACAATCTTTGCAATTCGACGGGCTATTTCTGTTTTACCGACTCCTGTCGGTCCAATCATCAAGATGTTCTTCGGTACAATTTCATCTCGAAGCTCCTCAGAAAGCAAGCCTCTCCGGTAACGGTTGCGAAGCGCAACAGCAACAGCCTTTTTCGCATCATTCTGCCCGATTATGTATTGGTCGAGCCTTTCTACGATCTGTCTTGGAGTTAAATTACGTACATCCGGTTTCATCATGTATCCTCCTTTGCCTTATAGCTCTTCCAAAATAATATTTGAATTCGTATATACACAAATTTCAGAGGCAATCGTTAATGAAGCATGCGCAATTTCCCTTGCTGTCATTTTATCACCGGAGAATCGTTTTAATGCACGGCCTGCAGACAATGCATAATTTCCGCCTGACCCAATTGCTAATATGCCGTCATCAGGTTCAATAACCTCTCCTGTTCCTGAGATCAAAAGCATACTGTTTGTATCCATGACAATCAGCATAGCCTCCAATTTCCTTAACACCTTGTCACTTCGCCATTCCTTTGCCAGCTCAACTGCTGCCCTTTGTAGATTTCCGTTGTATTCGTGCAATTTGCTCTCAAACATTTCAAACAGCGAAAAAGCATCAGCTACAGAACCGGCAAAGCCGGCAAGAACCTTGCCGTTAAAGAGTTTTCTAACCTTTCTTGCCGTATGTTTCATCACAACTGCGTTTCCCATTGTCACTTGCCCGTCGCCAGCCATGGCATAACCCCCATTATGCTGAACGGCAAATATAGTAGTAGCGTGAAATTGTTCCATCATACAACTCCTTACTCTTGATTAGGACTTATTTAAATCTTCTTAAGCCCTGGGATGACTATTATTATATACTTCTCTCAGTCTTTCCTTCGTTACATGAGTATACACTTGGGTAGATTGTACAGAGGAATGCCCAAGGAGCTCTTGCACCGACCGGATATCCGCTCCGTTATTTAATAAATGGGTTGCAAAACTATGCCTGAGCATATGAGGGTAAATATTGGTATTACCACATGCCTTTTCCATTATATTTGTTAAAATGTAGCGAACCCCTCTCGGAGTGAGAGGCGTGCCTCTCTGGTTCACGAACAGAAAATTATGCGTCTGGCTGTTCTTCGCCATCAACTCTGCTCTTGAATCGCCGATATATTCAATGAGCGCTTTTTTTGCATGCTCTCCAAATGGGATATAACGGTCTTTACTGCCTTTACCATGAGCAAGGACAGTCATTAAGGAATAATCTACATCACTCATTTCAACATTACAGCACTCACTGACCCGCATGCCTGTTGCATACAATAATTCTACCAATGCCAGGTCCCGCTTTCCAAGATGGGTTGATCCATCAATGGAATCAAAGAGAACTTCCATTTCTTCCTCATATTTAAATCTCGGAAGTCTTTGCTCCCTTTTAGGAAGTGAAACACTTGCGAACGGGTTTTCGGAGACAATATTCTCTCGCATCATAAATTTATAAAAGGAGCGCAAGCATGAAATTTTCCTGCTTATACTCCTTTTAGACATATTATGTTCGGTTAGATTAGTGATAAATAATCGGGTATCAGGGTACCTTACGATATCAAAGGAAGAAATTGCTTGCTCATCCATGAACAAAACAAATTCTTCAATATCCTTTTGATAACTTGCAATTGTATATTTTGAATAGTTTTTTTCAATTTGTAAATACTTTATATAATTTTCTATAGAAGTTTCAATGTTCATAATATTCACCCCGCACAAGGGTCACTAAATGTTATCACATTTTCGTGACCCAGGCAATAAATTTTACAAACTATTCGAAAAGTTTTGAATCGTTTCTAATGCACGTCCTGCATGGGCCTCTGCACGCTCTTGCTTCGATTTAATCCGTCTTCCCAAGTCTGGGAAAAGACCGAAGTTCGCGTTCATCGGCTGGAAGTTCTTCGCATTGGTTGTCGTTATATAATTCGCCATGCTTCCCATTGCTGTTTCTACAGGGAAAACGGCTGGTTCTAAGCCTTCTGCTAATCTTGCGGCATTAATCCCAGCAATCAATCCAGATGCTGCGGATTCAACATAGCCTTCTACACCTGTCATTTGCCCCGCAAAGAAAAGATTCTCCCGCTCTCTCAATTGGTAGGTACTCTTCAATACCTTTGGAGAATTGATGAATGTATTCCGGTGCATGACGCCGTAACGGACAATTTCTGCATTTTCCAAGCCAGGAATTAAACGGATGACTTCTTTTTGAGGTCCCCATTTTAAATGTGTTTGGAATCCAACAATATTATAAAGGGTTCCCGCTGCGTCATCCTGTCTCAATTGCACGACTGCATAAGGGCGTTTCCCTGTCTTAGGATCCTCAAGGCCAACCGGCTTCATTGGACCAAAGAGCATCGTTTTCTTTCCTCTGTTTGCCATGACTTCAATTGGCATACAGCCTTCAAAGAATATTTCCTTCTCGAACTCCTTCAATGGAACCGTTTCTGCACTAATCAAAGCCTCATAGAAAGTATTGAACTCTTCTTCCGTCATTGGGCAGTTCAAATAAGCCGCTTCCCCTTTATCATAACGGGATTTCAAATACACCTTATTCATATCTATGCTGTCTTTTTCAATAATGGGCGCTGCCGCATCATAGAAATAAAAATAATCTTCACCCGTCAGCTTGCTGATTTCCTTCGAAAGCGCTTCACTGGTTAACGGACCTGTTGCAATAATCGTGATACCATCTGTAGGAATCTCTGTCAACTCCTCATGATGAACCGTGATATTCGGATGATTTTTGAGCGTGTCTGTTACACGACCCGCAAATTCATGTCTATCAACAGCTAATGCTCCCCCGGCAGGGACGGAACAATGGTCGGCAGAGTCAATGATCAAGGAATTCAAGTGACGCATTTCTTCCTTCAATACTCCAACCGCATTTGTCAGCGTGTTGGCCCGCAAGGAATTACTGCATACCAATTCAGCAAATTTATCTGTATGGTGGGCAGGTGTCTGCTTCACTGGTCTCATTTCATATAAATCCACCTGGATTCCTCTTTGAGCGATTTGCCACGCAGCTTCACTGCCTGCGAGTCCCGCTCCTACTACTGTAACACTTTTTTTCATTAATAAACCTCCACGAAGTCGTACTATGTAGAATACGCCAGTAATTTATTTCATCATACTATTATTTTACAGAATAGCAGCAATATGCAAGCAATACTATATACTATATTCCTACGTATTCCAAAGGAAAAAGTTTCATTTCAATGCGATTCTTTATAAACATGAAGAGAAGGAAGGGCCGCTGCCCTTCCTTCCTCATGCCTGTGTCTCTTCCTTATAACTGCAATTGGTGCATTGCACCTGGACGCCTTTTTTGAGTTTTTTCTCGACAAGCGGACCATTACATTTTGGACATGGCCGCTGAAGCGGCTTATCCCAGGAGACAAAATCGCAGGTCGGATAACGGTCGCATCCATAGAAAATGCGGCGTTTCTTGCTTTTCCTCTCAACGATATTGCCCTCATGGCATTTCGGACACTTAACCCCAATTTCCTTTACGATTGGCTTCGTATTCCGGCAATCAGGGAAATTGCTGCAAGCCATGAATTTGCCGTAACGGCCCATCTTGTAGACCATTGGAGATCCGCATTCCTCACACATTTCTCCCGTCGGCTCATCCTTAATTTCGATTTTCTCCATTTCTACTTCGGCTTTCTCCAAATCTTTCTCAAAGCCTTGATAGAATTGATCAATGATATTGACCCATTCAACTTCGCCATCTTCAATATGGTCAAGATCGCTTTCCATTTTAGCCGTGAATTCAACATCAAGGATATCCGGGAAGAACTCCATCATGATATCATTCACGATTTCTCCAAGCTCTGTCGGTATAAACCGTTTATTATCGAGAGCAACATACCCTCGCTTTTGAATCGTGTCAAGCGTTGGAGCATATGTGGAAGGACGGCCGATACCGAGTTCCTCCAATGTCTTCACAAGCCTTGCCTCTGTGTAGCGTGGCGGCGGCTGTGTAAAGTGCTGATTTGGGACAATATCCTTTGAATAAACGATATCTCCCTCGGATAGCTCCGGCAGCAGATTCTCTTTCTCCTCAGTCTGGTCATCTGACCCCTCAACATATACCTTCATAAAGCCAGGAAATTTCACTTTAGAGCCATTGGCTCTGAATAAAACATCCTCAGCCGTTAAGTCAACTGCCATTGTATCCATGACCGCAGGCGCCATCTGGCTCGCAAGGAAACGTTCCCATATTAGCTTATATAAGCGGAACTGATCTCTTGAAAGGAATTCCTTGATGGAGGCTGGATCCCTGTGAACACTGGTTGGACGCACAGCTTCGTGAGCATCCTGTGCGCCGCTGCTCTGCTTGTCTTTACGCGGTGCCTGTGAGTGGTATTCTTCACCGTATTGGGATCCAATCCAGCCGCGGGCTTCTGTTTGAGCGGTTTCAGAAATCCGTGTTGAATCAGTACGCATGTAGGTGATCAAACCGACCGTTCCTTCTTTGCCAATCTCAATTCCTTCATAGAGCTGCTGGGCAATCATCATCGTCTTCTTCGCACGGAAGTTTAGCTTGCGGGCTGCTTCCTGCTGAAGGGATGAGGTCGTAAACGGCGGCGCTGGATTACGTCTCCGCTCCTTTTTGGTCACTTTTTGGACCGTAAACTCATTACCTTTTATTTTTGAAAGAATTCCTTTAACATCCTCTTCATTGGAAAGCTGTACCTTTTCCTTGTTAAGAGAATGGAAGTTTGCTTCAAACTCTTTATTTCCTTTCAGGAACGTTCCATTAATGGACCAGTACTCTTCCGGGATAAACTTCGTAATTTCTTTTTCGCGGTCAATGACAAGTCTTACCGCAATGGATTGAACACGCCCTGCACTCAACCCTTTTTTCACTTTCTTCCATAATAGCGGGCTGATATTATAGCCTACCAATCTGTCTAGGATTCGTCTTGCCTGCTGGGCATCAACAAGATTCATCTTGATCGGGCGGGGATGTTTAAAGGATTCCTTTATAGCATCCTTTGTAATTTCATTAAACACAACCCGGCAATCAGAGTTGATGTCAACCCCTAAGCTATGCGCTAAATGCCAAGCAATCGCTTCCCCTTCGCGGTCGGGGTCGGCTGCGAGATAGACTTTCTTTGCTTTCTTTGCGGCCGTTTTCAATTCCTTCAATACATCACCCTTACCACGAATGGTAATGTATTTCGGTTCATAGTTATGTTTAACATCCACTCCTGTCTGACTTTTCGGTAAATCCCGAACATGCCCCATGGATGCTTTCACTTTATATTTTTTTCCTAAGTATTTTTCTATGGTTTTCGCTTTTGCGGGCGACTCCACAATCACTAAATAATCCGCCATTTTTTTCCTCCTTAAGAGGTTCTCTATTCTCTATTATCATGCATGTATGATTATGCAGGTTTCATTTCGTATCTGTCAATCATTGTTTTAATTCAATTCCAAACAATCTGTTATTTCAGACTTATTCATCAAGATGCCAAAAAAAACCTTGTCTGAAGCACAATGTATAACAGAAATACTTTTTTTGCAACCTTAAAAACCTTATATAACTGTTTTGTCATATTCATTTCCAGCGAATTTCCTGATCTGTTATTCCCATTCTGATAGGATATCCTCTGCACACGTAACTAGCTTTGCCCCTTCCCTGATCCAGGCGTTTGTACCTGAGGATGGCTCGGAAAAGATGCTCCCCGGAACAGCAAAAATATCCTTTCCTTGTTCAAGCCCGCGTTCAACCGTAATAAACGTACCGCTTTTTCGCTTACTTTCTACCACTAAAATCGCTTTTGATAAACCACTGATTAATCGATTTCTCATGGGAAAGTGCCAGGGCTTGGGACGAACAACCGGCGGGTATTCAGAAATAATAAGTCCTTTTTGCATAATTAAATGAGCCAAATGAATGTTTTCCCTCGGATAAATATGATGAAGGCCTCCTCCGATAACCGCAAGGCAATCCCCGCCATTTGCAAGAGTTATTTTGTGGGCCAGGGAATCAATCCCTTTTGCTAAGCCGCTTACAACACTAATGTCAGCCTGGACAAAATCCGGAACCAATCTCTTCAGCACCTCATTTCCATATTCTGTCGGTGCCCGAGTTCCTATAATGGCTAAAATTCTTTTGTGTGTCAATAGGCTGACATTTCCCTTTGCATATAAAACCCAGGGTTGTTGATAAATATTAGTGAGGGTAATCGGATATTCCTTATCAAGAAAAGATAGACAATGGATTTCATCTTGCTCATAAACTGAGGGCATCTGGGAGAGCTTTATGTTATGAAGGTCTTTTATGAAGAGTTGAAGATTAGGGGATTCTAAATGAAGGAGCTTCTTCCAATATAGCAGGGGCCTTTCGTAGATTTTCAGCAATTCAGGATCATCCTTTAATAGTTGGTATAGTCCCTTCCACGACATACCTCGACAATGGTCCAAATGCACCAGCCGATTCTTCCATACATCCATGTAATCTCTCCTTTAATTCTGAGTATTTTTCCAAAAAAAGATAGCAAGGAAGGGTGCCCCCCGAAGAGAACACCCTATCTATGATTGATTAATGTGTTTTACATTTGTCGTACAAGCCTTTTTCTTTCAGCACTTGAAGCATTGTTTCTCCCATTACGGCAGGTGTTTCAGCCACTTTAATTCCACACTCATTCATGATGCGGATCTTCTCATCAGCTGTTCCCTTACCGCCGGAGATAATGGCACCAGCATGGCCCATTCTCTTGCCTGGAGGGGCAGTTCTTCCGCCGATAAAGCCTGTTACTGGCTTAGTCATATTTTCTTTCACCCATTGTGCTGCTTCTTCTTCTGCTGTTCCCCCGATTTCTCCAATCATGATAACAGCATAAGTATCTGGGTCTTCATTGAATGCCTTCAAGACATCAATAAAGTCGGTTCCATTAACCGGGTCTCCCCCGATTCCTACGGCAGATGATTGGCCGAATCCTGCTTGGCTGAGCTGATGAACAGCCTCATAAGTCAAAGTTCCGGATCTGGACACTACACCGATATGACCTTTTTTATGGATATAACCTGGCATGATGCCGATTTTGCATTCTTCTGGTGTAATAACACCCGGACAGTTTGGTCCAATAAGCCTTGTTTTCTTGCCTTCCATATATCGTTTTACCTTGACCATATCCAGCACTGGAATATGCTCGGTGATACAAATAACCAAATCAAGCTCAGCATCTACCGCTTCAAGAATAGAATCAGCTGCAAACGGAGCAGGCACATAGACAACAGATGCATTAGCGCCAGTAGCTTCCTTCGCTTCAATAACCGTATTGAAAACAGGCACTCCTTCCGCTTCAGTGCCCCCTTTACCAGGAGTTACACCGCCAACGATCTGCGTTCCATATTCAAGCATTTGTTTTGTATGAAAACGTGCAGTTGAACCAGTGATTCCTTGCACAATAACTTTTGTATCTTTATTAACAAATACGCTCATTTCCTTATCCTCCAGTCTTAACCTATTAACGAAACGATTTTTTGTGCACCATCAGCCATAGATTCCGCAGCCGTAATATCGATACCGGATTCTCTTAGAATTTTCTTACCGAGGTCTACATTCGTTCCTTCTAAACGGACAACCAATGGAACATCAAGGCTCACTTGCTTCGCAGCTTCTACAACGCCTTCTGCAATGACATCGCATTTCATGATGCCGCCAAAAATGTTAACAAAAATCCCTTTAACGTTTTTGTCAGATAGGATGATTTTGAATGCTTCGGTTACCTTCTCTGCTGTCGCACCGCCCCCAACATCAAGGAAGTTAGCGGGATTTCCGCCATAATGGTTGATGATATCCATTGTGGACATAGCAAGGCCGGCTCCATTTACCATGCAGCCAATATTTCCGTCTAGGGATATATAGCTTAAGTCATACTTGGATGCTTCGATTTCTTTTGGATCCTCTTCATCAAGATCTCGATATTCGACAATATCCTTATGGCGATACAAGGCATTTTCGTCGAAATTCAGCTTGGCATCAAGTGCCATTACCTCACCATCGCCAGTTACGACTAATGGATTGATTTCCGCAATAGAGCAGTCCTTTTCAACAAATGCATTGTATAAGCCCATCATGAATTTAACTGTTTTATTGACTAATTCCTTTGGTATATTGATATTAAATGCAATTCTTCTAGCTTGGAAAGCCGTCAATCCTACAACCGGATCGATTACCTCTTTGAAAATTTTCTCTGGTGTTTTTTCGGCTACTTCTTCAATCTCCGTTCCGCCTTCTTCAGATGCCATCAGGACGATTCTTGAAGTGGCACGGTCCAATACAAGCCCAACATAGTATTCCTTCTTAATATCACAGCCTTCTTCGATAAGTAAGCGTTTAACTTCTTTACCGTCAGGACCCGTTTGATGTGTGACAAGCACCTTGCCAAGAATCTCGTCTGCATAGGTACGAACCTCATCAAGTGATTTAGCGACCTTAACCCCGCCGGCTTTCCCTCTTCCGCCTGCATGGATTTGCGCTTTGACAACGGTTACAGGTGTTCCCAGCTCACTTGCTGCATTCACAGCTTCATCTACCGAAAAGGCAACCTTGCCATTAGGGACCTTAACCCCGTATTGTCTGAGGATTTCTTTACCTTGATACTCATGGATATTCATTGTTTATCCCCCTATCGAACTTTCAAACTATAAAGAATATACTGCTTTTTCATTGTATTAAATCTAGTATTTAAAGTCCAATATTTGAGAGCAAATACAGCCATAATTCGGTATTTTATAACAAATAGTTCCTTTCACCTTCCCTCATTTCCCTTTCTCTGGCGGTATTTTCGCTATAGGTCATTTCACCATAGCTATAGGAATAACAGGTTCTTTTTCTCTTTTTGGTCAGATAACAAAGATTTTCGTTTATATTATCTTTGTATATTATTTTTCCTTTATTTTTGATGGGTTCCCTAATCCCGATTATGAATATTTATACAGTATACAGACGGTAAAGCATTCTTCATGATGGTCTCTTTAATGACTCTATTTCAATCGTCATCTTCCGAACCACCTTCCCCTTATTTAAAAACGAGTAATGGCTTATTGAGGAGGATCATTATTCAGCTAAACCATTTTATGTGATTTATAGACCGACAGCCGGCTTTACCATTCTCTTCGGTATTTCTTTTTAGTACAGCTTTTAAGAAGAAAAGATAGCGGTAGAAAGGAGGGGACACCAGCCTATAAGCGGATGGGTCAGTATTTATTCATAAGCCAGCTAGTTTCATAGAATAGGAGTTAATGGTTTATTCAAGTGAGGTATCTTGCAACCCTGCCGCAGCTATCCCCTTTTCACTTCGTAAAGATGAGTTTAGCATCACCGTGATAACTCCGTTAATTGATATTCCGAAATATTAATACAATCGGTGATATTCAGGACCTATACTACAGGGAAGTATCATTGCATAAAAAAAGCAGATAGGTCCTGAAGGCACCTATCTGCCATTATCCGTCATTCTTG